>JBFGFG010000240.1:0-4700 GCA_041579655.1 Nitriliruptoraceae bacterium | reverse complement strand
TCGTGCTGCGGGCCCGTCGCGCGGCCTGACCACCCAGTGGGAGAAACGACGAACGGCCGCGGGCAGATGCCGCGGCCGCTCGTGACGTGCGTGTGTGTCAGGCGCCCTGGACGCCGGCGACGATGGTCGTCTCGGCGTCCTCGCCGTTGAGCGTCACGCCCGAGGGGACCTCGGTCGCGCCCATGACCCAGGCCGTGAAGCCGGACGGGGCGCAGCGCGGCGTGTTGTTGGTCGGCAGCGTCGTGCACTCACCCGTGTGGGGGACCGAGAACGCGAATTCGATCTGTCGGAAGACGTCACCGGAGCCGGCCGCGTTCGCGAACGTCTCGTCGAGGTCAGCGATGCCGGTGACGGTGAAGCGCACGCTCACGGAGGCGCCGGTGCTGCTGACCACCGGGGTCGCGACGATGCGCGCGGCGTTCGGCGACGAGGTCGGGTTCTGACCGGTCGCGTCGGGGGTGACCGTCGCACCGAACAGCGAGACGCCGTCGATGGCGGCCTTGACGTCGAGGTGGAGGTCCTGCCCGGCGTAGCCGCCGTTCGGGCCGAGGAAGTGCAGCTCGAACGTCATCGAGTCGACGTTGCCGCCCTCGAACGCGAAGCCGCTGGCGGCGAACTGGTACGCCGCGCCACCGAAGCCGGTCGCGCTGAAGACGGGCTCGTCGACGGCGCCACAGCCGCCAGCGGCGGTGAACGAGGTGTCAGGCGCAGTCTCGTTGAGCGTGATCGCGGCGGTGGGGTCCGTGACCTTGCCTGCCGGGTCGAGCGCCTCGCTGCACTGCGCGTACAGGACGGTCGCGCAGTACTCGACGGCGACGGCCTCGCCGTCGACCTCGACGGTGCGGCTGTCGTCGGTGCGGCACTCGTCCGTCGACGCGGTCGACGGTGCGAAGGCGAGCGTGGTGGGCAGCAGAGCTGCGACGGCGATGGCGGTGCGGATGCGCACGTGGGACTCCCTGACGATGATGGTCAGTGGGGACTTCGCCGCCGGTGCACGCGACTCCTTCTGCTCGGCGACGATCGTGCGGTGCCGGTCCACGCCAATGGCCTCAGACGGCCACCCGGCCGCGGCGTGGTGCTGCACGCCCGTTATGGCACTCATGCGTGCCGGAACGTTGACCGGTCACCAGCGTGGTGCGACAGTCCGCGACATCGCACGTCGCAGCGGCCGTCACGGCCGCCCAGCGAGGGTGCGTCCGCGGTCCGTCGTGCGACGGACCGCGCATCACGCCCTCGACGCAGCTGCGCCGAGGGGTCCTCATGCTCCGCCACGGGGCTGAACCGAAGGTGCACGTTGATGTCCACGCTCATGCGCGGGCTTGTCGTCGCGGGGGCCGTCGCTCTCGTGGTCGTCATGTCCACACTCCTCGGGCTCCCGAGCCCGTGGCCCGTCCTGCTGGTCGCGGCCGTGTCGCTCGCCCGTCCGGTCCGCCCCGGCATCCTCGGAGCGGTGCTGGTCGGGTCCGTCACCTGGTGGGTGGCGATGGCGCTGCGCGCCGGCGTGCTGCCCGACGCCACCTCGTCGGCTGTGCTCGCGGCCGTCATCGCGGTGGTCGTGTGCACCGCGGTCGCCGCCGGTACCGGCGAGCGACTGCCGCTGTGGGCCGGCCTCGCGGGCATGGCGTTGTTCGCTGGCCTGTACGAGCCGATGTTCGCCGCGAACCCCACGCGCTTCTTGAGCGAGTCGTTCGTGGCGCTCGGCAGCGTCGTGGTGGCCGTCGGCATCGGTGCGCTGATCGCGACCGTCACCGAGGCCCTCGGCGCCGAGCGTCCCGAGGCGGACCGCCTCATCGTCCTCCCGACCACCGAGGGTGTCTCCTGATGCGCCGTCTCACCCTGCTCGCGGCTCCGGCCGCTTCCCTCGTGCTGGTCGGTGCCCTCGCGCCGGCTGCCATCGCCGCGACCTCCGGTGTCGTGCACCGCGAGTCCGTGCTGACCGAGGTCGACGCCACCGGCGCGACCGGCGTGTCGCGCGTGTTCACCCAGATGACCGTCCCGTCCGGTGACGAGGTCGTGCTGCGCGGTCAGTCGCTGTCAGCGTTGCGCGCCCTGACCGGCGAGGCCGTGGCGGACGGCGAGGACGTCGTGTTCGGTCCAGGCCTGTCGCGCACCGTCGCCGACAACACCGCGGCGCTGCCCGTCTCGATCGAGATCCGTTACGCGATCGACGGCACCACCGTCGAGCCGCGCGACGTCGTCGGCCACGACGGTGAGGTCGCCGTCACGTACGTCGTGCGCAACCTCACCGCCGAGCCGACCGAGCTGACGCTCGTGGACGGCGACGGCGTCGAGTCCACCCAGATGGTCGACGTCGCGGTGCCGATGGTCGGGTCGCTGTCGATGACCCTGCCGGCAGCGTTCTCGGACGTCGTCGCCCCGGGCGCCGTGGTGGTCGGCAACGGCCGCGGAGGCACGGTCGTGAACTGGTCGCTGCTGCTGTTCGCCCCGCTCGGCTCCGAGACCCAGGAGGTCACGTGGACGGCGGACGCCGTGGACGCGATCGTCCCTGAGGCGTCGCTGCAGGTGCTCCCCGTGACGCCGGACTCGTTCGGTTCGCTGGGCGCCACCGAGCGTGCGTACGGCGGCGCGGTCGAGTCGACCACGGCGCTCACCGAGGGCGCGCGCGAGATCGATGCGAACCTGCAGCTGCTGGCCGACGGTGCCGGCGAGCTGCTGGCCGGCCTCACGCAGCTGCGTGACGGTGCGGCGGAGCTCGCCACCGGGCTGGTCGCGGCCAGCGACGGTGCGGGTGAGCTCTCGACCGGGCTCAGCACCGCGCGGGCCGGTACGGGCGAGCTCAACGCCGGGCTCGGTGACCTGCGTGACGGCGCGGGCCAGCTGTCGGACGGACTCGCCACGGCACGCGCCGGGGCGGGCGAGCTCGACAGCGGTCTCGTGACGCTCGCCGCAGGCTCGTCGACCGTGGCGGCCGGTCTCGCGTCGCTGGACGCGGGCGCACGCTCGCTCAACGGCGGGCTCGGGCAGCTCTCGACCGGTGCCGCGGAGCTCGCGACCGGGGTGGGCGCGCTGCATGCGGGCGCGACCGCGCTCGACACCAACGCCGGGCAGCTGGCTGTTGGTGCGCGTGACCTCTCCGCTGGTGCGACGCAGCTCCAGGCCGGTGTCCAGCAGCTCTCCTCGAGCCTGCAGGGCTCGACCGGTCTGCCGTCAGCGCTCGCCGGCGTGGACCAGCTGCAGGCCGGCGTCGGAGCGGTCGGTGCCACCGGCACGCTGCTCGACGGTCTCGGCCGCGTGAGCGACGGGCTGGTCACCGCCCAGCAGGGGATCGGCTCGCCGTCCGCCGACGGCACGGCGCGCAACGGGCTCGCCCGCGTCGCCGGTGGCCTCAGCAACCCTGCGTGCGATCCTGCCAACCCGGCGAACCCCGCCAACCCCTGTGGTGTGAGCCAGCTCAACGGCAGCGTCGCGTCGCTGTCCGGGGGTGTGCTCGGCGACCTCCAGGCGGTGCTCGGATCCTTGAGCGGCATCGACGCCACCGTGCTGTCCGCCGCCGACCAGGGCGTCCTCGCCGACGCGCTGACCACGCTCGGCACGAACGCCATCCGCGCCGGCACGATCCAGGCCACCGCGGCCGGGGTCGCGACGGTCGTCACGCAGCTCCAGGGCGGCGTGACGCAGGTCGACAACGGGCTGGCGACGCTCTCGGGTGCCATCGGTGACCCGACGGCAGCGGACACCCTGCGCAACGGCGTGGCGCGGATCACCGCCGGGGTCAGCAACCCGGCGTGTGACCCGGCCAACCCGAGCTCGCCGACCAACCCGTGCGGGTTGCTGCAGGGGCTCAACCTGCTCGAGCAGGGTCTGACCACGGCAGCTGCCGGCGTCGCGGCCGGGCTCGGCTCGACCTCGACCCCGGGCACCCTGCTGTGGGGCGCGGACCAGGTCGCCGTCGGGAGCGGTGCGCTCTCGGTCGGTGCCGGCCGTCTGCAGGCGGAGGGCACCAGGCCGCTCGCGGCCGGTGCCGGCCGCGCGCTCGACGGCGCCGACAGGCTCGCCGCCGGATCTGCGTCCGCGCAGGCCGGTGGGGCGCAGCTCGGCGCAGGAGCACAGCAGCTGGCCGAGGGTGGCACGGCGCTGGCCGCAGGTGCGGCTCGTGCCGCGGCCGGTTCGTCCTCGCTGGCGGACGGGCTGGTGCGTCTCGACGAGGGCGGTCGGACCCTGTCCGCAGGGACCGTGCGTGCGGCTGACGGTGGGACGGCGCTGGACGACGGCCTCGCGAAGCTGGACGCCGGTGGACAGCAGCTGTCGGAGGGTCTCGACACCGCAGCCGATGGCGGGCAGCAGCTCGCCGACGGTCTGGTCTCGGCTGCTGACGGTGGGACGCAGGTCGGCGACGGCTCGCAGCGGCTGGTCGACGAGGGCACCTCGGTGCTCGCTGACACGGTCGCGGAGGCCACGGTGTCGTCGTCGCTGCAGCTCGAGCAGGTACGGGCCGTCGCGGCTCGCGGCGTCGCCGGGGACGGTCTGCCGTACCCGACGGTCGACGGAGCCACGTCGTCCGCCGTCTACCAGTTCACGCTGGCAGGCGTCGGCGCGGCGACCGGTCCGGGTGCCCTCGGGCGTGTCGGGCTCGGTGCGCTGGCGCTGGCGGGTGCCGCTGGCATCGGTGGCATCACGCGCGGGCGCCGTCCGGGCGAGCTGTCAGTGCTGCGCGCCGAGGAGTACGCCGCCGTCTGACC
>JBFGFG010000239.1:0-4717 GCA_041579655.1 Nitriliruptoraceae bacterium | reverse complement strand
GTCACCGAGACCTCCGCCGGCCACGTCTGACCCTCCGCCGGCCACGTCTGACCCGCCGCGTCAACGCGTGCGCCGTGTGAGCGCGAGCGTCGCGCTCGGTTGTCCCGTCAGGCCGTCCAGCCGAGGAACACGTCGCCGAGGGTGACGGCGAGCCACCACGCCGCAGCGGTCACCACGGGGACCAGCAGCGCGGTCTTGGGCGTGTGGCGCATCCGGGCGAGGACGACGGCGCCGAGCCCCCAGGCGAGCACCGCGACGACGGCGAACCAGCTCGGGGCGAGCAGCCCGGTCATGCTGATCGGGAACACCCCCACGCCGAGGTGCAGCACGGCCGCGAGCAGCAGGAGCGGTCGGACGGAGCTGCGTCGGCCGTCGGGAGACGTCGTGGGCGCGTCGGGGTGCGAGGTGTTCATCGGAGCTCCAGCGGTCAGCCGCGCAGCAACGCGGTGTCGGTGCTGCGTACACAACCGGCTGCGCCGAACCGTCGGGTCAGGGATGCCCCTGAGGTCCTCCAACGACACCGAGGCGCCTTCCGCGCGTGCCCGGGAGCCCGGTGGCCCCGCCGGTACCGTCCGCTGCACCGAACGTCGACCGACCGGGACATCGCGCCGTGGCTGACACGCCCATCACCTACGCCGACGCTGGCGTGGACCTCGACGCGGCCGACGCGTCCGTCGAGCTGCTCAAGGCCCACGTGAAGTCGACCTCACGGCCCGAGGTGCTGGGCGGCATCGGTGGCTTCGGCGGGCTGTTCGAGCTCGACCTCGCCAAGTGGGACAAGCCGGTGCTGGTGTCCGGCACCGACGGTGTCGGCACGAAGGTCGACCTCGCCCGCCGCATGGGCGTGCTCGACACCGTCGGCATCGACCTCGTCGCGATGGTGGTGGACGACCTGTGCGTGGTGGGCGCCGAGCCGCTGTTCTTCAACGACTACATCTCGGTCGGCAAGCTCGATCCGCAGGGCGTGGCCGACCTCGTCGCCGGCATCGCCGAGGGCTGCCGCCAGTCCGGCGCCGCGCTGGTCGGCGGGGAGACCGCCGAGCACCCGGGCCTGCTTGACCCCGACGAGTTCGACCTCGCCGGCTTCGGCGTCGCCGCGGTCGAGAAGGACAACATCCTCGGACCCGACCGGGTGCAGGACGGCGACGTCCTCGTCGCGCTGCCCTCGAGCGGTCTGCACTCCAACGGTTACTCGCTGGTGCGTCGCATCATCGGCGACCTCGACCTCGCCGAGCACCACGGGCTGAGCGCGCCGCTCGGCGAGGTGCTGCTCACCCCCACCCGCATCCACTCGCCGGACGTGCTGGCCGTGATCGCCGAGCACGAAACCCACGCGTGGTGCCACGTGACGGGCGGCGGTCTGCCGGGCAACCTGCCCCGTGTGCTGCCGGACCACCTCGGCGCCGAGGTCGACGTGTCGTCCTGGGAGCTGCCCGAGATCTTCCGGTGGCTCGCGGAGCGCGGACCGGTCGAGGAGGCAGAGCTGTGGCGGACCTTCAACTGTGGCGTCGGGATGGTGGGCGTGATGCCCGCGTCGTCGGTCGACGGTGCGCTGGCCACGCTCGCTGCGCGAGGGGTTGACGCATGGATCCTCGGGACCGTGGACACGACGCCGAGCGTGCGGATGACGCGCCCGGCCTGACCCGCGGGTCCGACGCCGCGCTGACGGTGCAGGACCTCACCGCGCTGCACGAGGTGGCGGTGCGGGTCAACGCGGTGCTGCTGCCCGAGGAGATCCACGCCGAGGTGCTGGCCGGCGCGGTCGAGCTGCTGCGTGCCGACAGCGGCTCGATCCGGCTGCGCGTGGGGGACCGGCTCGCCGTCGCCGCCGCGGTCGGCGCCGCACCGCGCATCGGCAGCGCGAGCCGCGTCGACGACGACCCGGCCGTGGTGGTGGTCACGCTCGGCACCGTGCTGCACGAGGACGACCCGCCGCGGCTGTCGGTGCCGATGACGGTCGGCGCGCGCCACGTCGGGGTGCTCGAGGTGGTCCGCAGCGCCGGCTCGCCGCCGTTCGCCGAGCGGCAGCTGCTGCTCGCGCGGCTGTTCGCCGAGGAGGCCGTCACCGCGTTCGTGAACGCCAACCGCTACGACGTCGAGCGCTCGCGCGCCGATGACGCCGAGGCGGTCAGCGTCGATCGCAGCGACGCCGTCGCCGACACCGTGCACGACCTGCGCTCACCGCTGGCCGGGCTGATGGGCTACGCCCAGCTGCTGCGTGACCGCCACGACGACCTCACGCCCGAGAAGCGCGCGACGATCGTCGAGTTCCTCTGCGACGAGGCGGCGCGGCTCGAGACGATGGTCGAGCAGGTGTTCAACGCCGCCGCCGGGGAGGCGCGGGCCGCCCACGTCCGCGAGCCGGTGGACCTCGGCGCGGTGGTGCGGCGCGTCGCGACTGCGGTGGGCGCGGCGCACGAGGCCAGCGACAGACCGGTCACGATCGAGCTCGACCTCGCGGACGGCGCGATCGTGCTCGGCGACGAGGAGTCGCTCACGCGCGTGGTCGACAACCTCGTCGCGAACGCCGCCGAGCACGGCGGGCCGCAGGTGCTCGTCCGGGTCCAGCGCCGCGGCGGCGAGGTACGGCTGCACGTCGCGGACCGTGGCCCGGGAATCGCGCACGAGCGCCTGCAGCGGCTGTTCCGTGGCGGTTTCGCGCCGGACGGCTCGCCCCGCGGCCGCGGGCTGGTCATCATCGACGGGCTCGTGCGCGGGCTGGGCGGTCGGGTCGGCGTCCGCTCGCAGCCGGGCGTCGGGTCCGTGTTCACGGTCCGGCTGCCGGCAGCGGGTGCCGCCTGACCGCAGGGCCCTGCCTCGAGGAAACGCGGCTGGGGCGCCCCGAAGGACGCCCCAGCGTTGCGTGCAGACGTTGCTCAGCGGCGCGGCGGCAGCCACACGCGACGCAGCCCGCCGACGGCGTCGATGCGACGGCGTGCGACCGTGACCGCGGCGACCGCGGTGGAGGTGCCGGCGCCCTTCGCCTCGGCGAAGATCTCCTGCAGCGTGTCGTCGATGCGCTCGGCGCGGTGACGGACGCGCTGCTCGGAGTAGCCACCCGGGTCGAGCTCGTCGCTGACCGAGATCAGCCCGCCGGCGTTCACCACGAAGTCCGGCGCGAACAGGATGCCGGCCTGGTGCAGGGCGTCGCCGGCCTCGTCGGTGGCGAGCTGGTTGTTCGCACCGCCGCAGACGGCCTTGACCTTCAGCTGCGCGACGAGCTCCTCGGTCAGCAGACCGCCGAGCGCGTTGGGCGAGAGGATGTCGGCCTCGACGAACGGCAGCTCGTCGACCGAGACCACGGTGACGCGGTCGTCGCCAGCGAAGCGCGCGACGGCGTCGGCGTTGATGTCTGCGACGGTGATGCGGCCGCCGTCGTCGAGCACGTGCTGCGCGAGGCGGCCACCGACCTTGCCCAGCCCCAGCACGCTCACGTGCCGGCCGGTGAGGTCCGCGGTGCCGAACACGGCCTTCGCGGTGGCGCGGACACCGAGGTGCACGCCCCACGCGGTCATCACGCCGGAGTCGCCGGAGCCACCCTCGACGAGCGGGCCGCCGGTCGCCCAGCTGGTCTCGCGACCGACCAGGGCGAGGTCCGACGGCGAGGTGCCGACGTCACACGCGGTGACGTAGCGGCCGTTGAGGGACTCCACGATGCGGCCGTAGGCGCGCAGCAGCGCCTCGGACTTCTGCGTCGCCGGGTCGCCGATGATGACGGCCTTGCCGCCACCGAGGTCGAGGCCGGCGCAGGCGGCCTTGTAGGTCATGCCCTCCGAGAGACGCAGCACGTCCTCGAGCGCGTCCTGCTCGGACGCGTAGGGGTACATCCGGGTCCCGCCGAGCGCGGGTCCGAGCGCCGTCGAGTGGATGGCGATGATGCAGCGGAGGCCCGAGGCGGGGTCGCTGCCGAACACGACCTGCTCGTGCCCGTCGAGACGGCTGAAGACTGACACAGGGATCCTCCTGCGAACGTGATGGTGGGAGCGCCCCGGGATCGCCGGGCACGCCTCCCGCCACGGTACGGCTCGGCGCGTATAGGGTCAGCACATGGTCGTTCCGTGTGCGCAGCTGCGGGTCTTCGTTCCCCGCGACACCCTCCCGCCGAGGGACCGTGAGCGCTGGGCAGACGCCGGCCAGCTCGGGCTCGGTGAGGCGCGGCTCGCCGAGGAGCGCGTCACCACCTCGCGGCTGCTGACCGGCCGAGGTGACGTGTCGGACGGCGCGGTGCTGGTGCGCCGGCTCGGCGACGTCGAGCTGGTCTGCCCGCTGGGCTACGACCTGCGCTCGGCGATGGCGCTGCGACAGCTTCGCGACAGCGTCCCCGAGCCGGTGGTGGAGATGCTGGTCCCCGACCGCTCGCTGCGCGACCAGCTGGACCTGGTGGCGGCGACCGGACGGCGACCCTCGATCGTGGACGCGCCGTGGGCGGTGCCGCTGGCGTGGTTCCTGCTGGTGGACGACGCGGAGCGGCGCCTGCTGGACCCGCCGGAGGGCATCGCGCCGAGGCTGCTGTACGCCACCACCGTCGCGTCGGCGACGCAGCGGTTGGCGCGTGCCGTGGACGCGGTGGACGACACGGTGCACGGCGCGGACCAGCTGCTGGTGGACCTCGCGGACCTCGCCGAGTGGCTGCACGCCTTCGACCCCCGCTCACTGGTCGAGCTGGACTACGGCGGGCTCGCGGCGCTGATGGGGCGCGAGCGGCTGGCCGCCGACC
>JBFGFG010000238.1:0-4720 GCA_041579655.1 Nitriliruptoraceae bacterium | reverse complement strand
CGGCGGTGCTCGCGGTGCTGCTCGGCGTGCGTGTCGGCGAGCTCGGTGCGCTCGGGACCCTCGCAGCGCTGGCGCTGGTCCCGGCCGACATGGGCGCGATGACGGCCTACGCCGCCCGCACACAGCACAACACCCGCCGCGAACCCCAACGGGTCGAGTGAGTCCGTGAGCCGGTATCTCGGCAGACCGACACACTCGACCACGGCCGGCGTTCGGGGACGGGTCGAGTGAGTCGCTGGGCCGGTATCTCGGCTGAGGGACTCACTCGACCGCGGCGCGGTGTTCTCCACAGCGATGGTGGTCCCGGACGACGGTGCCAGGGTGTGGTGCCGCACGGTGGCCGCATGGCATCACCGACCGTCGAGCGAGCTGTGGCCGGCCTCATGCGCCGGCAGCACGGCCTGTGCACGTGGCAGCAGGCCGCTGCCCTCGGGCTGCCCACCAGCACCGTGTCGAGCCGAGTGAGGGCCGGCCGGTACCGCGCGCCGTGGCCCGGCGTCATCGCGGACGCCGGCACCCCGGAGAGCTGGGAGCGCAGCGCCCTCGCCGCCGCCCTTCACCTCGGCGGCGAGGCAGTGCTGTCGCACCACAGCGCTGCCTACGCCCTCGGGATCGCCGAACGCCGCCCCGCGCAGCTCGAGCTGCTCGTCCGCCAGCGCGTACTGCACGGCACGGGCGCCATCCGGCTGCACCGCACGCGCCAGCTGCCCGCCGAGGACGTCACGCGAGCCGGGCTCCTTCCCGCGACCAACGGCACCCGGACGATCGCGGACCTCGCGGCGACGACGCACGACCGCGACGAGCTGCGCGGCGCGCTCGCGCGGGCAGCGAGGTTGGGGCTCACGGACGCGGCCGCGATGCGAGCCCACCTCGCGCGGCGTGGCCGGATCCGCGGCAAGGTGTTGCTGACCGAGCTGGTCGACGAGCTGTCACCGCTGCACCAGCGCTGCCGGAGCGAGCTCGAGTCGATGTTCCTCGAGCTCATGGCACGTGCAGGTCTGCCGCCCACCGCGATGAACCATCCGGTCACGGACGCCGAGGGCCACCCGCGCGTGATCGACGCGGTCTACCTCCCCGAGCGGCTGCCGATCGAGCTCGACAGCCGACTGGAGCACGGCTCCACGCTCGACCAGCACGACGACGCTGGGCGACAGAACAACATCGTGCTCGTGAGCTGGCGCTCGTTCCTACGGTTCTGGTGGCACGAGATCGCCGACCGTCCCGACGAGGTCGTCGCGAAGGTCCGCGCCGCTCTCCACGCAGCCCAGCTCGACGCAGCCCGGAACGTCGAGTGAGTCGGTGGGCCGAGATATCGGCACACGAACTCACTCGACGGCCTGGACTCGGCGGGACCGGAACGAGTGAGCCCCTCGGCCGGGATATCGGCTGAGGGACTCACTCGACAGGAAGAGGTGCGCCGGGTCGGTCGCAGCTCAGGCGAAGATGGCCTCGATGCGGCTCTTGACGTCGCCGGTGATCTTCGGGATGACGTCGAGGGCCTGCATGTTCTCGGTGACCTGCTCCGGACGCGACGCGCCGGTGATCACCGTGGACACGTTCGGGTTGCTCGCGCACCACGCGATGGACAGCTGGGCAGCGGTGCAGCCGAGCTCGTCGGCGATCGCCACGAGCTCGCGCACCTTCTCGTTGGCCTGCTCGTCGGTCAGCGAGTCCTTGAGCCACTCCATCACGCCGGCGCGGGAGCCCTCCGGGATGCCGTCCACGTACTTGCCGGTCAGCAGACCGCTGGCCAGCGGCGACCAGGTGGTGGAGCCGTAGCCGAGCTCGTCGAACACCCGCGCGTACTCCTTCTCGAAGCGGTCGCGGTGGACGAGGTTGTACTGCGGCTGCTCGGTGATCGGCGCGTGCCAGCCGTGGCGCTGGGCGATCTCGTGCGCGCCGCGGATCTCGTCCGCCGCCCACTCGGAGGTGCCCCAGTAGAAGGCCTTGTTGTGATCGATGATGTCGTTGAACGCGCGGACCGTCTCCTCGAGCGGGGTGTCCGGGTCGGGGCGGTGCGCGTAGACGACGTCGAGGTGGTCGAGCTTCCAGCGCTCCAGCGACGCGTCCACAGCCTCGATGAGGTACTTGCGGTTGAGCGTGTTGCGCGTGTTGGTCGCCAGCGTCGGGTTGTCGGCGTCGGTGGTGCCCCAGAAGAACTTCGAGGTCACCAGGTACGTGCGACGGTCCCAGCCGAGCTTCTGCAGGGCGTCGCCCATGATGCGCTCGGACTCGCCGCCGGCGTACGCCTCGGCGTTGTCGAAGAAGTTCACGCCGTGGTCGCGCGCGACCTGCATGCACTCGATGGCGAGGTCGACGTCGACCTGGTTCTTGAACGTGACCCATGAGCCGAAGCTCAGGACGCTGACCTTGATGCCGGACCGGCCGAGCCGGCGGTACTCCATCGTCGCCACGGTGGGCTCCTGGTGTCGTGAGTTGTCTGATGCCTGTCTTCCCGTCGGACACTAGGGCCCGCGAGCACCGGCACGACGCGGCGTCCGGCCACCCGCGCGTCGTCCGTCCGTCCGGACGCGGGGTGGAGTAGGAACCGACCGGACCGGGCACAGGTGGCCGGACGCGGCGCTGCGTAGCCTCGGTGCTCCCAGCCCGTGAGGTCACCATGCGTCTGTCCCCCGCCGCCTGCCGTGTGCTCGGCGCGCTGATCGAGAAGCGGCTGACGACGCCGGCCCAGTACCCGCTGTCGGTGTCGGCGCTGCAGACGGCCTGCAACCAGCGCTCGGCGCGTGACCCGGTGATGGAGCTCTCCGAGGCGGACGTGTCCGCCGGCCTGACCGAGCTGCGTGGTCACGACCTCGCCCGAACCTCGCCCCTGCGCGGGCGGGTCAGCAAGCACGAGCACACCCTCGACCGGCAGCTGGACCTCGACGAGGCGGCGCAGACCGTGCTCGGCGTGCTGCTGCTGCGCGGCCCGCAGACGGTCGGCGAGATCCGCACCCGGACCGAGCGGTGGCACGACTTCGGCTCCTTGGAGGCCGTCGAGGAGGTGCTGGGCCAGCTCGCGGCGCACCCGTTCGTGACGCTGGTCGCCGAGCTCCCGCGCGAGCCGGGCCGCCGGGAGACCAGGTGGGTGGAGCTGCTGCAGCACCGCGACGCGGCTGGCGAGCACGACCAGGGGGTCGACGGCGGCGAGGGCCACGACGACGGCGACGCGCCGGCGCGCGGCACGCTGGTGGTGCGCAGCGCCGCCCCGCCCGTGCCCACGGCCGGTCAGCTCACCGAGCGGGTCGAGGCGCTCGAGTCGACGGTCGCGGAGCTGCGCGCACAGCTGGACTCGCTGACCGAGCAGCTGGCGCCACTGCTGGACGGTGACGCATGAGCTGGGTGCTGCTCGGCAACGACGACGGCGCCGACAGCCCTGCGCTGGTCCCGTTCGCGCGTGCCCTGGAGCTCGCGCTGGACATGCCGGTGCGCATCGCCGTGCCGATGGTCGAGAAGTCGTGGATGGGCAAGGCCATCACGCGGCTGGACGACGTCCGGGTGCGACACGTCAACCGTGACGGACGCGACGTCGTCGCCGTCGACGGCAGCCCCGCCGACGCCGTGCAGCTGGGGATGTACGGGCTGTTCGCCCGGGAGTTCCTCGCTGCGCCGCCCGCGGTGGTGGTGACCGGGATCAACCTCGGGTTCAACCACGGCACCGGGTTCATGTCGTCGTCCGGCACCGTCTGGGCCGCGCTCGAGGCCGGCATGGCCGGCATCCCTGCGGTCGCCGTGAGCACCGGGGACCGGCACGACTACCACGGCTGGCGACGCGACGCGGAGTCGGTGACCGAGGAGATCGTGGCCTCGTGGGACCGCATCGCGCTGGTCGCCGCCGAGACCGTGCTGCGCATCGGCGACAGCGACCTCACCAGCCGCTGTGACGCCGTGAGCGTCAACATGCCGTGGACGGCGACCCGTGACACGCCGCGTCGGGTGACCCAGCTGACGCGGCTGACGTACGGGCCGCTGTTCGAGCCCACCGACGAGCCGGCGACCTACCGCTTCACCTCGAGCCTCAGCGTGCGCGTGGACCACGACGACGACATCGACGACGGGGACGTGGCCAGCATCGGCGACGACGTGATCTCGGTCACGCCGGTGCTGCTGCCGAGCTCGACCCGGGTCCCCGAGCGCACCCGGAAGGCCATCGAGGGCCGCTGAGCTGTCAGTCGCGGGTCCGCAGGTGGCGCTCGAGGCCGAGGCCGGCCCGCTCGGTGCGCCAGCCGGGGCCCGCCGGCTCGGCGTCGGCCGCCGTGGCGTCGGGCGCGCCGCACGACCAGCACAGCAGCCGCTCGACGATGCCGGTGGGTGTGGTCATCTCGCCACGGCCTGCGTCCTCGAGGAGGTTCGTCGCCACCGCCACGAGCTCCTCGGAGCCGCAGGCGGTGCACCGCGGCGTGAGGCCCCGGCGGAAGCGGGCGCCGCAGCGGCCGCAGTCGATCACGACCTCGTCGTCGACGCGTGCACCGCGGAGGTCGTCCTCCTCGCCGCACGAGCTGCACGCCACCTGCGCCATCTCGCCCCCGACCGTCCGATCCGACGCTAGACGGCGGCGCGGCCGCGAGGGCTGCTGACGTCGCGGCAGCCGGGACAGGGGCGTGCCGACCCGCTGCTGCGTACGGTCACACGTCCCCTCGCGTACGGAAACCCCATGGCCAGCCCGCAGCTCCCGGACGATGCCGTCGTCCTCGTCACCGGCGCCAACGGCTTCGTCGGG
>JBFGFG010000237.1:0-4738 GCA_041579655.1 Nitriliruptoraceae bacterium | reverse complement strand
GGCTGACGTGGACAGAGGCCAAGGCCGCGATCATCCGCGACGTCGAGGCCAAGGGCTGGGGGACCGGCAAGGTCAACTTCCGGCTCCGCGACTGGCTCGTGTCGCGCCAGCGTTCCTGGGGCCCGCCGGTCCCCATGATCCACTGCGACGACTGCGGGCCGGTGCCGGTCCCGACCGCTGACCTGCCCGTCGAGCTGCCCGAGGACCTCGACTTCGCCGTCGACGGTTCGCCGCTGGCGGCGCACCCGACGTGGAAGCACGTCGCGTGCCCGACCTGCGGTGCCGACGCGCTCCGAGACACGGACACGCTCGACACGTTCGTGGACTCGTCCTGGTACTTCCTGCGCTACCTCTCGCCCGACGACTGGGACAACCCGTGGCCGCGCGAGGACATCGACCGCTTCATGCCGGTCGACCAGTACACCGGCGGCGTCGAGCACGCGATCCTGCACCTGCTCTACGCCCGCTTCGTGACCAAGGCGCTGCGTGACCGCGGTCACATCGCCGCCGACGAGCCGTTCCAGGCCCTGCTCAACCAGGGGCAGGTGATCATGGACGGCAAGGCGATGAGCAAGTCGCTCGGCAACCTCGTCCGGCCCGGCGAGATCTACGAGGAGTACGGCGCCGACACCCTGCGCGGGACGATGCTGTTCGCCTCGCCGCCCGAGGACGACATCGACTGGGCCGACGTCTCGCCCGACGGCATGCACAAGTGGCTCTCACGCGTGTGGCGCCTGAGCGTCGAGCAGGTCGAGGCCGGCGGCCCCGACGCGCCCGACGCGGGCCCCTCCGACGAGGTGGCCGCGCTGCGCAAGGCCACGCACACCGCCATCGCCGAGTGCTCGGCCGAGTACGAGGGCCGCAAGTACAACGTGGCCATCGCCCGCATGATGACGCTCACCAACGCCGTGATGGCGGCGCAGCGCGCCGGTGTCGCGGGCACGGCCGTGCAGGAGGCGCTGACCAAGCTGCAGCTGCTGCTGGCTCCGATCTGCCCGTTCATCACCGAGGAGCTGTGGGGCCGTCTCGGGAACGAGGGGTCGGTCCACGCGCAGCACTGGCCGACGGCGGACGAGAGCCTGCTGGTCGAGGACGAGGCGACGCTGGTGGTGCAGGTCAACGGCAAGGTGCGCGGTCGCATCACGATCGCGGCGGGCGCGCCGGAGGCCACGGCCGTCGCCGCCGCCGAGGCCGAGGTCGCCGAGCACCTCACGGGTGAGGTCGTCAAGCGCATCCACGTGCCGGACCGGCTGGTGAACCTCGTCGTGCGCGGCTGACGTCAGACGCGGGGCAGCGCGTCGTCGAGCTCTGCTCGGTCACGCGTGTGGCGACGCACGACGTCGTCGGATGACGGCTCGGTCGTCGCGTGGAGCAGGGTGAAGCCGAACGTCGCTCCCTGCTCCTGCCTCGACGCCACCCGCAGCGTGCTGCCGTGCAGCATCAGCACCTGGTCCGCCAGCGCGAGGCCGATCCCCAGCCCGCGGGTCGCGCGCGTCGTGTGGTCGCCGGCGCGCACGAAGCGTTCCTTGATGTGGGGCAGCACGTCGGCGGGGATGCCGGGGCCGTCGTCGCGCACGACCATCTCCACGTGCTGCTCGCGGCGCAGCACGCGCACCTCGACGTGCGTGCCGTCGGGCGTGTGCCGCTGGGCGTTGATGAGCAGGTTCTCCACCACGCGGGTCAGCAGACCGTCGTCTGCACGTACGAGCACGTCGTCCTCGACGTGCACCGTGACCGTGTGGGTCTCCATCAGGGACGACAGCCGCTCGACGCAGCCGACCGCGAGCTCGCCGAGGTCCATCACCTCGTGGTGCGCGGTCAGGCCTCGCTCGAGGCGGGCTGTGTCCAGCAGGCTCTCGACGATCTGCGTGAGCGATGCGGCGTTCGCCGACAGCCGCTCGAGCAGGTGGTCGTGCTGCTCGGGTGGCATCGCGTCGCCGAGGCGGGTCATGGTCGTGGCGAGCCCGGCGATGACGGTGACGGGCGTCCGCAGCTCGTGCGAGACGGTGGCGACGAAGTCGCGCTGGCGCTCCAGCAGCGCGCCCAGGGTCCGGAGCGTGCGCCGGTCGGCATCGACCTCCAGCGACAGCTGCAGCGCCCTCGCGGCGTGGTCCGCGAGCAGCTCGAGCGCGTCGACCGCAGCAGGTGCGAACGGGCCCCGGCCCGCGCCACGCCCCACCACCAGCACACCGAGCATGCGTCCGTCGGGCAGCCGGACCGGCGTGCCGATCGCGGCGTTCAGCCCCAGCTCCACGAAGTCCGGCACCGAGCCGACGAACGCCGCGTAGTCGTCGATCACGACGGTCTCACCGCAGCGCAGCACCTCGCCGAGCAGCCCGTGCCCCGGCAGTATCGCTTCGCCACGCAGGCGCTCGGGCACGTTGTAGGTGGCGCCGAAGCTCAGCAGCCCCGCGTCGTCCATCACGTAGACGCCGCTGGAGTGGGCGTCGAGGTGCCTGGTCGCGTCCACCACCGCTTGGAGCACGGCCTCCGGATCCGCCACGGCCGCGTCGTGCGCGCCGTCCACCACGGCACGCAGCGCGGCGCTCGTCTCCAGAGCCTCCTCTCGGCTGTCGCCGAGCTCGGCGATCATGCGGCCGTGGGCTCGTGCCCACATACCGGCCATCAGGCCGATGCCCAGGCCGGGCAGCAGGATGAACAACCCAACGAGTGGCTCCGGGGTGACCGTGAACAGGATGGTCAGCCCGACCACGCTCGTCCCAGCCAGCACCACCAGGTGGTCGCGTGGCCGCAACGTGACCGCGGAGAGCGCCAGCGCGAACCCCGTGAACGCGAAGCCCGTCCCGTTGTCGACCGGCTGCGCGAGCACGGCGCCGAACACCGACACGACTGCCGTCACGGCCATCAGGCGCAGCAGCCATTCCCGTGCCCACTCCGGGAGTCGGAGCCGCGGGGCGAACGCCACGGCGGTCTGGACGGTCATCGGACCCGCGAGCACGGAGGCCATGACACCAGGGGGGTAGTCGGCCATCGAGGTCGGGTAGACCACCGCCAGCACCAGCGCGAGCGCGTCGAGGGCGAGGGCCACCAGCGCGATGGTCCGTGCCAGCCCCGCCCGCAGATGGAGCGGGAACGCGGTGGCGACCGGGTCGTGCATCTGGGTCCTGGTCTCTGTCGTCGGGAGGGCGCACTGCGGCCCGAGGACCACCCTACGCTCGTCCCCGCGTTCACCGTCGACCGTTCTCCGGGGAGGTTGCGCCATCGGAGCTGCATCGGTCACCTTCCGTGCGTCCGATGGTGCGACGCTCGCAGTGCACGGAAGCGGCCGTCTGGGCGACCGTGGGCGCCCGTTGGCCGTGCTGCAGCACGGCTTCCCCGACACCCCCGCGACGTGGCGGCACCTGGGGCCGGCGCTCGAGGCCGAGGGCTACCGCGTCGCCGCGCCGTGGCTGCGGGGCTACGGCGCCTCCACGACCGGCACCAGCCCCCGTATCGACCGGCTCGGCGAGGACCTGCTGGAGCTGCACGCTGCGCTCGGTGGGGACGACCGTGCGGTGCTCGTGGGTCACGACTGGGGAGCCGCGGCCGCGTGGTCCGCGGCGACCGCCGGCGGCCGGGATCGCTGGTCGGCCGTCGTTGCGCTGGCGGTCCCGCCCGAGCCGGCGCTGCACGGCTTCCTGCTCGACCTCGATCAGCTGTGGCGCTCGCGCTACCAGCTGCAGGCGCAGCTGCCGCTGCTCGAACGATGGATCCACCGCGAGGCGCTGCGGCCGCTGGTCGAGCTGTGGCTGCGCTGGTCGCCGGGGTACGTGTCGACGTCCGCCGACCTCGAGCCGCTGCGCGAGGCGCTGGCCACCCCGCAGCAGGTCGGCGCCGCGCTGGCGTGCTACCGGACCAACGCGGTCGCGGGGCTGCTCGGACGCGTGCCTCGGCGCGACGGGCCGGTGCCCGGGGTCCCGGCCCTGTACGTGCACGGCCGCGACGACGCGTGCATCCATCAGCGCTACGCGGCCGCGGCCCGACCGCTGCTCGCGGCGGCGCATCCGGACTCGATCGTGTGGGTCGTGCCCGAGGCCGGGCACTTCGTCCATCTCGAGCAGCCGCAGCAGGTGGGCTCCGCGGTCGTGGCCTTCCTCGAGCGCGTACGAGGCGGCTGACGCTCGGCGAGGACACCGGCGGGGCTACCGTCCGGCAACGTCACCACGTCGACGGGGGAGGTCGTGTGCGCGTCGCCATCGTCACCGACTCCACGTGCGACCTGCCGCCCCACCTCGCCGAGGTGCTCGGGGTGCGGGTGGTCCCGCTGTCGGTCGCGTTCGGCGCGCGGGACCTGTACTCCCGTGTCACCGTGACCGACGAGGAGTTCTACGCCGAGCTCGCGGCCTCCGAGGAGCTGCCCACCACCTCCCAGCCGGTCGGGCCGTGGTTCGAGGAGGCGTGGGGAGACGCCGCCGACACCGGACACGACGCCGTGGTGAGCCTGCACGTCTCGGACGCGCTGTCGGGGACCGTGGACCGCGCCCGCACGATGGCGGCGTTCGCGCCCATCCCGGTGCACGTGGTGGACAGCCGCCAGGTGTCCGGCGGGCTCGCGCTGCAGGTGCTGGCGGCCGTGCGCGCGGCCCGTGGGGGCGCCGACGCCCCCGAGGTCGTGGAGGCCGCCGACGCGGTGCGGCGCAGCACCACCTCCGTGATCGCCGTGGACACGCTGGAGTACCTGCGACGCGGCGGACGCCTCTCCGGCGCGCAGGCGATGGTCGGCACCGCGCTGCGCATG
>JBFGFG010000236.1:0-4746 GCA_041579655.1 Nitriliruptoraceae bacterium | reverse complement strand
TGGAGCCGAAGATGGCGTTGGCCGCCGTGCTGGCGCTGGTCCACGACATCTTCATCACCGTCGGGCTCTACTCGTTGGCCGGCTTCAACGTCAGCCCGTCGACCATCATCGCGCTGCTGACGATCCTGGGTTACTCGTTGTACGACTCGGTGGTGGTGTTCGACCGCATCGAGGAGAACGTGCAGCAGCTCGGCACGATCGGGCGGCGTACCTACGGCGAGGCCGTCAACACCTCGATGAACGAGGTGCTGTGGCGCTCGATCAACACCTCGATGACGTCGCTGCTGCCGGTCGGTGCGCTGTTGTTCGTCGGCGCGCAGCTGCTGGGTGCCGACACGCTGCAGGACCTCGCGCTCGCGCTGTTCATCGGCATGTTCTTCGGTGCGTACTCCTCGATCTTCGTCGCCGGTCCGTTCCTCGCCTGGTGGCGTGAGCGTGAGCCGGAGATGCACGAGCTCAAGGTGAAGCTCGAGAAGCGCATCGAGTCGGGCGAGGCGCAGCGCTTCGACGCGGCGACCGTCGCCGCGACGCGTGCCCCGATCACCACGGACTACGTGCGTGGCCGTGGTCGCAAGAACAAGAAGCGTCGCTGATCGTGCCGCGATACGACGCACAGGCCCTCGCGGGCTTCATCCGCGACATCCCGGACTTCCCCGAGCCGGGCGTGATGTTCAAGGACATCACGCCGCTGCTCGGGGACGCCGGCGCGTTCCGCAGCCTCGTGGACCACTTCGTCGAGGCAGCGACTGACCTCGACGTCGACCAGGTCGTCGGCATGGAGGCCCGTGGCTTCCTGCTCGGCACGCCCGTCTCGTACCTGCTCGAGGCAGGCTTCGTCCCGGCCCGTAAGGCCGGCAAGCTGCCGTCGACCACGCGTGGGGTGACCTACGCGCTCGAGTACGGCAACGCGACCCTGGAGCTGCACGCCGACAGCGTCGGCCCGGGGGACCGGGTGCTGATCGTGGACGACGTGCTGGCGACGGGTGGCACAGCTGCCGCGACCGTCGAGCTGGTCGAGTCGCTCGGCGCGACCGTGGTCGGCGTACACGTGATGCTGGAGCTGTCGTTCCTCGACGGCCGGTCCGCGCTCGGTGACACCCCGGTCTGGTCGCTGCTGACCGTCTGAAGACGCCGACCCTCGGGCTGGGCACGCGAACACGCGTGCTCGTACAGTCGAGCCCTTCAGCGTTCCAGCCACGGGAGAGCCCTCACGAGCACCGGTGACCGCTCCGAGCGGGGTGTACCCACCCCACCGCCGCGCCCCACGGGGATGCGGAGCGTGTTCTCGCGCCTGCCGGTCGGCCGGCCCGAGGTCCCGGAGCTGATGACCGAGCTGGCGGCCGCCGTGCGGCTGCACAGCCCGAAGGTGGACATGCGAGAGGTGATGCGCGCCTACGAGGTCGCGTACGCCGCGCACGACGGGCAGGTGCGCAAGTCCGGGGAGCCGTACATCACCCACCCGATCGCGGTGGCGACGATCCTCGCCGGGCTGGGGCTGGACACCGACACGCTGGTCGCTGCGCTGCTGCACGACGTCGTGGAGGACACCGAGGCGAGCCACGAGCAGATGGAGGCCTGGTTCGGGCCGGCCGTCGCACACCTCGTGGACGGGGTGACCAAGCTCGACCGGCTGCAGGTGGAGTCCAAGCAGGAGCAGCAGGCAGAGACGCTGCGCAAGATGATCCTCGCGATGGCGAAGGACATCCGCGTGCTGGTCATCAAGCTCGCTGACCGGCTGCACAACATGCAGACGCTCGGGTTCATGCCGCGCGAGAAGCAGAAGCGCATCGCCCAGGAGACGCTGGACATCTACGCGCCGCTGGCGCACCGCCTCGGCATGCAGAACTTCAAGCTGCAGCTGGAGGACCTCGGCTTCGAGACGCTGCACCCGAAGCGCTACGAGGAGCTGGTGGCGATGGTCGGGGAGCGTCACCCCGACAGCCAGTCCTACATCGAGCGCGTGGTCGGCGAGGTGCACGAGCAGCTGCGCGAGGTCCGGGTCCGGGCCGACGTCAGCGGTCGACCGAAGCACCTGTACTCCATCTACGAGAAGATGGTGCTTCGGGGCAAGGAGTTCGACGAGATCCACGACCTCGTCGGCATCCGCGTCATCGTCGAGTCCGTCCGTGACTGCTACGCGGTGCTGGGGCAGCTGCACGCGCACTGGCGCCCGATGCCGGGGCGCTTCAAGGACTACATCGCGATGCCGAAGTTCAACCTCTACCAGTCGTTGCACACGACGGTGGTGGGGCCGGACGCGCGGCCGATCGAGATCCAGATCCGCACCCGCGAGATGCACAACACCGCCGAGTTCGGTGTCGCGGCGCACTGGATGTACAAGACCGACGGCCGAGGGGCGCAGTCAGGCCAGGGCGCGGACCAGGCCGCGACGGACCTCGGTTGGCTGGACGCCATGCTGGAGTGGTCCAGCGACGTCGACGAGCCGGGGGACTACCTCGAGTCGCTGAAGCTGGACCTCTACCAGGACCAGGTGTTCGTGTTCACCCCCCAGGGGGACGCGCGCGCCCTGTCCGCCGGTGCGACACCGATCGACTTCGCGTACGCGGTGCACACCGAGGTCGGTCACCGCTGCGTCGGTGCCCGCGTGAACGGACGGCTGGTCCCGCTCGACCACGAGCTCGCCAACGGCGACCAGGTCGAGATCCTCACGTCGAAGGCGGAGGACGCCGGGCCGTCGCGCGACTGGCTGCAGATCGCGACCTCGCCGCGGGCGCGCTCGAAGATCCGGGGCTGGTTCAACAAGGAACGCCGCGAGGACGACGAGGAGCGTGGCCGCGAGCTGCTCTCCCGGGCGCTGCGCCGTTCCGGCATCTCGTTGACGCGTGCGGGCGCGTCCGGCGAGCTCGACGACGCCATCGCGCACTTCAACCACCAGGACCTCGTGAGCCTCTTGCGTGGCATCGGCGGCAACCACGTCGACGCCAAGCAGGTGGCGCACTTCCTCGTGCAGGCCGTCACCGACTCGGATGACGAGCCCGAGCCGCCGCCGACACAGTCGCAGCAGCGGTCCATCACGATCAACCGCTCGGGCACCGACCGCGTCGAGGTCGAGGGCGACGCGGGCATGATGGTGAAGCTCGCCCGCTGCTGCACGCCGGTGCCGGGCGACCCGATCGTGGGCTACGTGACGCGCGGACGCGGGGTGTCGGTGCACCACCAGCGCTGCTCGAACGTCGCGGACCTCGAGACGCAGCCCGAGCGGCTGATCGCCGTGGACTGGACCGGTGCGCCGGGGACCACGTTCATGGTCACCGTCCAGATCGAGGCGCTGGACCGCAAGCACCTGCTGCGGGACATCACCGCGGTGCTCGGTGACCTGCACATCAACATCCTGTCGGCGTCGGTCACCACGCGCAGGGACCGTGTCGGGGTGCTGCGCTTCAGCTTCGAGCTGGCTGACCCGGCGCACCTCGAGCACGCGCTGCGGCAGGTGCGCACGGTCGGCGGCGTGTACGACGCCTACCGCGTCGTGCCGGGCATGGGCTGAGGCGTGTCGGTCACGCAGCGCCGCCACGCGAGTGACCGGGTGCGCGCATGGCTCGACGCACGGCTGCCCCAGTCCGAGTTCTCGGTCTCGCTGCTGGACCGTGCGAGGCTGGTGCTGGAGGTCGAGGACGGCGGTGAGCTCGTCGGCTGCGCCGTGGCCGTGGACGGGGTGGACACGCTGTCGGGCGCGCCGGTGCTGGTGGCCGTGTACGCCGAGGGGATGTACGCGCGACGCATGCTCGAGGCGCCGCTGGTGACGCTCGCGTCTGGGGCCGGCTCCATCGAGCTGCTTGGGCCCGGCGACGTCGCCCAGCGGCTCGCGGAGGAGGTCGCTCGCCAGATCGGTGGTGTGGTCACCAGCGTGATGGAGCAGCGGCTGATGCTGTGCCGCGAGGCGCAGATCCCGTGGCACGTCCCGGGGTGGATGCGTCGTGCAAGGCCGCAGGACACGGTGCTGCTCGCCCGCTGGCTGGACGCGTTCGCCGTCGAGGCGCTCGGCGCCGAGCCACGGGGTGGGGTCCCGTGGGAGGAGCAGATCGCCGATGCCAGCGGTGACGTGTACGTGTGGGAGGTCGGTGGTCAGCTCGTGGCGATGGTGATGGCGCGCAGGACGACGCGGTACTCGCACCGTGTGGCGCCGGTCTACACGCCGCCCGCGCACCGCAAGCACGGGTACGCCTCGGCGCTGACGGCGCACGTCACCCGCTCCCTGCTCGAGCGCGGCGACCTGCGGGTCGTGCTGCTGACGGACGTCAACAACCCCACGAGCAACGCGATCTACCAGGCGGTGGGGTACGAGACGGTCGACCGCCACTCCAGCTGGGCGGTCCGCACCCTGAGCTGAGCGCGCCTCAGAAGTCGAGCGCCACGTCGGGGCGGGGCAGCACGATCGCCTCCTCGAGGGCGTCGAGCAGCTCGGGCGGGCAGTCGAGGGGGTCCGTGGCGGCGAGCGTGCGAGGCGACCGCACGCCGAGCCACAGGCGGGTGAACGCGTTCACCGTCGTGCGCAGCGTCAGCAGCGCCTCGTCGTGGCCGCGCTCGGCACTGGACGAGCTGCCGAGGTCGAGCACCCAGCCGCCGGCGACCCCGTTCCACGGGGCGTCACCGGTCGCGAGCGGGTCGCTGAGCTCGAGGTTGCAGCGCAGCTCGGTGCGGGCCTGCAGCGCGGCGACGCACGCCGGCACGTCGAGGACGCGGGCCTGCCACCAGGCCGAGGCGCGGCGCTGGAAGGCGTGGTCG
>JBFGFG010000235.1:0-4757 GCA_041579655.1 Nitriliruptoraceae bacterium | reverse complement strand
TGCTGCCGTTCGTGCTGGCCGCGCTGCACGTCGCCCGCAGGCCGAGCGCCCCGGCGGCGACGCTGGCGCTGGGCGCGCTCGGGGCCGGGCAGCTGATGTCGGTCGGCGTCGGTGCCCTGCAGCAGACGCTCGCGCTGGACCTGCCCACCACGACGCAGCTGCTCGCGGCGGCGCTCGCGATGCTCGCCGGCGCGACCGTGATCGGACGCTGGCAGGACCGTGGCGCCCCTGCACCCGGACCCGGGCCACGACCGCGTCGCGCGGCCGCGGTGCTGGGCGCCCTGCTGCTGGGCGCGTCGCTGATCACCACCCCGGTCGCGGTGGTCGGCCGGATCTCGCTCGGCGACGGCGGCCAGCTGCCGGGCCCCGTGGCGCTGGCGACCACCGTGTCGTTGGGCAGGCTGCCGCTGGCGGTGGCCGTGCTGCTGGTCACCGGGTGGGCGGTGACGCGTGCCGACGGGCGCGTGCTGCGGGCCGTGGCCCTGGTGCTCGCCGTCCGGGCGCTCGGTCGACTCGGTGCCGACCTGAGCATCCAGCGCATCGAGCCGTCACCGCTGCTGCTGGTGCTCAGCGCAGGGGCCGTGGTGCTGCTGCTGGTCGCCTCGCTCGTGCGCCGCGACCGTCCTCAGGTGACGAGCTCGAGCGCGTAGTAGCCGACCGGGAACGCCAGCAGCAGGCCGTCGATGCGGTCCAGCACACCTCCGTGGCCGGGCAGGAACGTGCCGAGGTCCTTCAGGCCGACGTCGCGCTTCACCATCGACTCGGCGAGGTCCCCGAAGAAGCCCGCGACCGCGGCCACCATCGCGATGATGACGCCGTCGAACGGGTTCTCGAACAGCACAGGGTCCACGAGCGGCAGCACGATGAACGCGAGCACGCCGGCGCTGAGCACGCCGCCGACGAGACCCTCCCAGGTCTTGTTCGGCGACACGGTCGGGGCGATCTTCGTCCGCCCCAGCTTGCGGCCGAACACGTAGCCACCGACGTCACCGAAGATGGCACCGCCACCGACGGCGAGCACCGCCGCCGGTCCCCCGGCGTCACGGTTGACCAGCAGGATCGCGAAGCTGGCGAGGAAGATGATCCAGCTGCCGAGGAACAGCGTGCTGCCGAGCTTGTCGACCACGGCCGTGCGTGGGACGGTGGCGAGGTCCCAGCCGAACGCGCCCAGCACGAGCACCAGCATCCCGAGCGTCTGCCCCTGGGCGCCGAGGAGGTAGGTGGCGCCGCCCATCACCACGGCGGTGACGAGCAGCACGGGGCGTGCGACGGGCCGGTCCGTGCCGGCCAGCACCGTGCCTGACTCCCACACCGCGAGCAGCATCGTGAGCACGACCATCGCCGTGAACGCCGCAGCGTTCCAGAACAGCGAGCCGAGGAACAGCGCGCCGAGCAGCAGCCCGACGACGATCGCCACAGGCAGGTTGCGGCCAGGAGCCACTGGCGCGGGCGCGGGCTCCGGTGTCGGCGCAGGCTCGGATGACGGCGCAGGGGCGTGCGCCTCCACGACGCTGTCCTGCGCGGGCCCCTCGGGTCCGTCCTGCTCGTTCGTCACGTCTGTCATCCCACGTCGAAGCTGTCCGGCCCTGACCGGTCGAGGATCAGATCTCCTCGAGCTCGGTCTCCTTCGTCTTCAGCGTGGCGTCGACCTTGGCGACGGCGGCCGAGGTCACGTCCTCGAGCGTCTTCTGCCAGGCCTTGAGCTCGTCCTCGCTCATCGCGCCCTCACCCTCGAGCTTGGCCATCGCGTCGCGGGCGCTGCGGCGCACGTTGCGGATCGAGATGCGGGCGTCCTCGGCGTACGTCTTGGCGAGCTTGACGTAGTCCTTGCGGCGCTCCTTGGTGAGCTCCGGGAACACGCAGCGGATGACGTCGCCGTCGTTGGCCGGGTTGAGACCCAGGTCGGACTCGCGGATCGCCTTCTCGATGTCGTTGAGCGACGACTTGTCGTACGGGTTGACGATCAGCATGCGCGGCTCGGGCACCGAGCAGTTCGCAAGCTGCAGCAGCGGCGTGCGCGTCCCGTAGTAGTCCACGGTGATGCGCTGCATGACCTGCGGGTTCGCACGGCCGGTGCGGATGCCGGAGAAGTCCCCGCCGAGCTTCTCGACGGAGCCCTCCATGCGCAGCTCGGCGTCCGCGACGATCTCGTCCGGGGTGTCCATGGGAGCTCCTGTGTCGAGCGGTGTTCTGTGGCTGTCTCGGTCGCGCGGACGGTGGTCCGCCGCGTGGGGTGCTGCGTGCGTGCTGCGCGGGTGCTGCGTCAGACGGCGTGCACCAGGGTGCCGACGTCCTCGCCACGCACCACACGGGCGATGTTGCCCTCCATGAGCATGTCGAACACGACGATGGGCAGCTTGTTGTCCATGCACAGCGAGATCGCCGTGGCGTCCATCACCTTCAGGCCCTGGTTGAGCACCGAGAGGAAGTCGATGTTCTCGTAGCGCACCGCGTCGGCGTTGGTGACGGGGTCCTTGTCGTACACGCCGTCGACCTTGGTGCCCTTGAGGATCGCGTCGGCACCGATCTCGAGCGCCCGCTGGGCCGCCGTGGTGTCGGTGGTGAAGTACGGCGCACCGAGACCGGCCGCGAAGATGACCACGCGCCCCTTCTCGAGGTGGCGCACGGCCTTGCGACGGATGTACGGCTCGGCGACCTCCTGCATGGAGATCGCGGTCTGCACACGCGTCTGCACGCCGGCCTTCTCGATGGCGTCCTGCAGCGCGAGCGCGTTGATGACCGTGGCGAGCATGCCCATGTGGTCGGCGGCGCTGCGGTCCATGCCGGCCGCGCCGGGTGCGGCGCCGCGGAAGATGTTGCCGCCGCCGACGACGATGCCGATCTCGGTGCCCTCGCGCTCCTTGAGCGCCGCGATCTCCTCGGCGACCCGACGGATGATCACCGGGTCGATGCCGCCCTTGACGGAGGCGTCGGAGAAGGCTTCGCCCGAGAGCTTGAGCAGCACCCGGTGCATCTTGTCGCGCGTTGCCATGCTCGAGGTCCCCAGGGGTCGACCAGCGCCGCGGGGAGCCCGCGACCGACCACAGAGCCTAGCCCCCGGGCGAAGCCCGCCGGGTCCGGTGCCGGCGCGCGGCCCGGCCCATGGCTCGACGCATGACGGGGCCCGACGCGTGATGCGTCGGGCCCCGTCGGTTCGAGCGTGCTGGTCAGCCGACCTGCAGGCGCTTGAAGCCGGTGATCGTCACGCCGGCAGCGGCCATGACCTTGCCGACCTTCTGCTTGTCGTCGAGGATGTACGGCTGGTCGTTGAGGACCCACTCGCTGTACAGCTTGTTGACCTTGCCGACGAGGATCTTCTCGATCATCTCCTCGGGCTTGCCCTCCTCGAGCAGCTCCTTGCGGGCGAAGTCCTTCTCCTTCTCGAGCATCGCGGTGTCCACCTGGTCAGAGGTGAGCACGAGCGGCTTCGAGAAGGCGATGTGCTGGCAGATGCCCTTCGCGAGCTCGGGCGACACGTCGCCGTCGAACGCGACGATCACGCCGATCTTCGCCGGGGCGCCCGGGGACGGGATGTGCAGGTAGGTCTCGACGTTGCCCTCGAAGCGGCTGAACGCGGCGACCTCGAGCTTCTCGCCCATCTTGGCCTGCGTCTCGGAGAGCACCTCCGCGACGGTCTTGCCCTCGAGGGGGCTGGCGAGGATCGCGTCGACGTCGGCCGGGGCCGCCTCGAGCGCGACCTGGGCGACGGCGTTGCCGAAGGTCTGGAAGTTGTCGCCCTTCGCGACGAAGTCCGTCTCGCAGGCGATCTGGACGAGGATGCCGGCGCCGTCGTTGGTGGCGGCGAACACCGCACCCTCGGCAGCGGTGCGCTCGGTGGCGCGTGCGTCCATCTTGGCACCCGTGCGCTCACGCACGAGGTCGGCGGCCTTGTCGAAGTCGCCCTCGGCGTCGTCGAGCGCCTTCTTGCAGGCCATCATGGGGGCGTCGGTCAGCTGGCGGAGCTTCTTGACGTCAGCGGCGGTGACGGTTGCCACGGTGTGTCTCCTTCTGTCGAGGGATGTCTTGGTGCCGCTGTGCGCGGCGAGATCTGATGGGATGCGGACGGGCGGCCCGATGGACCGCCCGACCGTGTGGTGCTTGGTGCGACCGGGCGTCAGCCCTCAGCCGGGGCCTCGGCCTCGGCGGGAGCGGCCTCAGCCTCGGCGGGCGCGGCCTCAGCCTCGGCGGGGGCGTCGGCGACGACGTCCTCACCGGCAGCGTGCGACGCCTGCTCGGCGGCCTGCTGGCGCTCGAGCTCGAGCTCCCAGGCAGCCTTGGGCTCGGTCGGGTCGAGGCCCGAACCGGCGGCCGTGGCGGCCTGCATCGCGGCGACGCGGAGCTCCTCGTCGGGGCTGCGCGAGGCGCGCAGCATGAGGCCGTCGGCGCACGCGTCAGCGATGACGCGGGTCAGCAGAGCGGCGGAGCGGATGGCGTCGTCGTTGCCCGGGATCGGGTACTGGACGACGTCGGGGTCGCAGTTCGTGTCGAGGACGGCGATCACGGGGATCTTGAGGCGGTTGGCCTCGCGGACGGCGATCTCCTCGATGACGGTGTCGACGACCCAGATGGCGTCCGGGACCTTCTGCATCTCGCGGATGCCGCCGAGGTTGGTCTGCAGCTTCTCGTGCTCACGACGCAGCTGCAGGACCTCCTTCTTGGGCAGCAGGTCGTAGGTGCCTGCCTGCTCCATCGCCTCGAGCTCCTTGAGGCGCGAGATGCGGCCCTTGATCGTCTCGAAGTTGGTGAGCATGCCGCCC
>JBFGFG010000234.1:0-4760 GCA_041579655.1 Nitriliruptoraceae bacterium | reverse complement strand
GCTGCACGAGCGTCGGGACGTGCCGTCCGTCGGGCTCGTCGGCCACTCGATGGGCGGCTCGGTGGCGATCGGGGTCGCGGCCGGCGAGCCTCGGGTCGGTGCGGTGGTGACCGTCGCAGCGGTCGCGTCACCGTTGCTGACCCGCATCGGTTGGTGGCCCGCGACGCTCAGCCGTGCGCTGCTGGCGACGGTGGCACGACGTGAGGGCGTGGATCCGTCGCGGACCTTCGCCGTGGACCGCATCGGCGAGGTCGATGCACCCGTGCTGCTGCTGCACGGCGACCGCGACCGTGTCGTGCCGCTCGCGCACCTGCACGCGCTCGCCGCTGCCCGCCCCGACGCGATCACCACCGTCGTGGCGGGCGCGGGTCACGCGTCGTTCGAGGCGTTCACCCCAGCGATGGGGCAGGCGCTCGGCTTCCTGCGGGGCCACCTCGCCTGACCGCCCTGTCCGCGTGGCCGTACCGTCGCGCGCCCCAGCCCTCCGGAGACACCCCATGGACGCCGCCGCCCGCGCGACGCTGGCCGAACGTGCCACGATCGCCAAGGCCGACACGATGCAGCAGCACGTGCTGCTGTGCGGTGCCGCTGACTGCGGCGAGGCCGGCGACCCCGCGGCCGCGCTCAAGGCGCTCAAGCACGCCGTCGCCGAGGCAGGTCTGCGTCGCGAGGTGCTGGTCAGCGAGGCCGCCTGCCTCGAGATCTGCGAGCAGGGTCCGATCTGCGTCGTGCACCCGGACGGCACCTGGTACGCGCAGGTCGACGAGGAGGTCGCCCGCCGCATCGTCGCCGAGCATCTCGTGGCCGGCGAGGTCGTCGCGGACCACGCGTTCCTCGACCCCCACGCCGCCTGAGGCATCCCTAGGGGTGGGTCGTCCGCGACACAGGACCCCCGCATGATCGTCATCACCGGCACCGCCCGCCTCGCCGATGGAGCGCGGGACCAGATGACCCCCGTGGCCGAGGCGATGGTCGCGGCGACGCGCGAGGAGCCCGGCTGCCACGGCATCCAGTACTCGTTCGACATCAGCGACCCGGACCTGATGGTGTTCCACGAGATGTACGAGGACATGGCCGCGATGCAGGCGCACATGGGCGCCGCGCACATGAAGGCGTTCTACGACGCCGGTGGGCCGCTGATGGCAGGTCGCCCCTCGGTCAAGATGTGGGTGAACGCCGAGGAAGGTCAGATGGGCCCGGGCTGAGCGTCGCCACGCCCGACGGGCGGCTGCTGTTCCAGTGGGGGGCTGCCGTCCGACGCTGCGACAGGCAACGGCGGCGCGAGGCGGCGCACACGGATGTCGGCGTGCACGCCCTGTTCCTCCAGCTGCACACGGAGCTGTCGGACGACCTCACGGTGCACCAGGGCACGCGTCGCCCCGGGCGCGACGGCCGAGAGCGCTCGGGCGAGCTTCGTGCGCTGCGCAGCGAGATCGGCGTCGTTGCGCACGTCCACGACGACCACGGTGCGCCCACGGCGACGCTCGCCGACCTCGGCGCGCGCCTCGGACAGCTGCCGGCGCGCGCGCCCGAGCAGCGCTGCGAGCACGACGACGGCCACGACCGCGACCAGCACCGCGACCCATGGCAGGGCGGTCTGCATCGGGTCCTCCGGATCGCGGATGCGCGCGGCGATCAGCCGCCGATGTAGCTCATCTCGACACGCTCACCGTCGCCGTCCTCGCGGTTCGCCCGCTCGGTCGCCCGGTCCAGCGAGTACCGATCCGTGCGCCCCGTCCAGATCCCGGCCAGCGCGTCTGCCACCTCGCCGACGCTCGCCCCGCCACGCACGAGCGGCAGCAGGTCGGTGCCCTTGGTCGCGAACAGGCAGGTGTAGAGCTCGCCGACCGCCGAGACGCGGGCGCGCACGCAGCTGCGGCAGAACGCGCGGGTGACGCTGGCGATGGTTCCGACCTCGCCGCCCCCGTCGAGGTAGCGGTGCGCCTCGGCGACGCCGGGCGGCCCGTCGATCGGCTCCACGGGCCAGCGCTCGGAGATGATCGCCAGCACCTCGTCGGCGCTGACCACCTCGGAGGGGTCCCAGCCGTTGGTGGTGCCCACGTCCATGAACTCGATGAAGCGCACCGTGCGGCCGGTCTCGCGGCCCCACTCGGCGAGGTCGAGGATCGCGTGCTCGTTCACGCCGCGGCGCACGACCGCGTTCACCTTCACCTTCGGGAAGCCCGCGGCCTCGGCCGCGTCCATGCCGTCGAGCACCTGCTCGACGCGGTACTGCGTGTCTGTGACGGCCGTGAACGTCGGCTGGTCGAGCGCGTCGAGGCTCACCGTCAGGCGGGTGAGGCCCGCCGCGAGCAGCCGCTCGGAGAACTGCGGCAGCAGCACGCCGTTGGTGGTCAGGGCGAGGTCCGTCAGGGGCTCGAGCGCCGACAGCTGCGCGACCAGGTCAGCGATGCCTCGTCGCAGCAGCGGCTCGCCGCCGGTGAGCCGCAGCTTGTGCACGCCCAGCCGCGTCGAGGCGTCCACGACGGTGGTGATCTCCTCGAACGACAGCAGCTCGGCGCGCTCGAGGAACGCGTGGTCCGGACCGAACACCTCGCGGGGCATGCAGTAGCGGCAGCGCATGTTGCAACGGTCGGTCACCGAGACCCGCAGGTCGTGCAGCGGCCGACGCATCCGGTCCAGCGGCGGCGTGTCCATGCAGCCCAGCGTACGACCGACAGCGCTCCCCACCCCGGCCGGTTCACCGCGACACATCTGGGCACCGCGCGGCGGTCATCACGGGGATGTGTCGTATGCGACGGTTCCGCGCGCGGCATGGCGGTGATCGCGAGGATGTGTCGTGTGCGACACATCCGCGCAGCGCGGGGCGGCGACGGGGCTCGGGAGGTGTCGCTGGCGACACGGCCGGGCACTGTTCGTAGGCTGCCGAGACGGCAGCACCGACGGGACGAAGGACGATCATGGGCGACAGCGGACCAGGGCGCGCGGTCGTGATGACCGTCAGCGACGGCGCGGCGGCAGGCACCCGCGAGGACACCTCCGGCGCCGCGCTCGTGACGCTGCTGGCCGACGCGGGCTGGACCGTGGCGGACCGCGTGACGGTCCCGGACGAGGTGGACCGCATCGGGTCGGCGCTGCGCGACGCGGCGTCCGGTGGCGCGGCCCTCGTGGTGACGACCGGCGGGACCGGCTTCGGTCCGCGCGACGTGACACCGGAGGCGACGCTGGCCGTCGCCACGCGCCGTGCCCCCGGGCTCGCTGAACGCATGCGCGCCGTCGGCCGCGAGATCACGCCGATGGCCGACCTCTCCCGCGCGGAGTGCGTGGTGGTGGACCGGACGCTCGTGGTCAACACGCCCGGCAGCCAGAAGGGTGCCGTGGAGAGCCTGACGGCCGTGCTCGAGCTGCTCCCCCACGCCGTGCAGCTGCTCGGCGGCGCGACGCAGCAGCACCCCACCGGCCACGGCACCGAAGGCGTCCCCCACGAGCACGGTCACGACCACGCCGAGGGCGACCCGTGCGCCCTCGCGCACGCCGACGGCGTCCCCGACGAGCGCCGGCCCGGGACGCTCGTGGCCGTGTACGCGTCACCGCTCTCCAGCGTGCTGCTGTCGTGGGCGCGCGACCTCGGCTACCGCCGTCTGGTGCTGGTGGAGCCCGACCCCGCCCGCCACGACCACCACGCGACGCAGCACGCGGACACCATCGTCGCCACGGTGAGCGCAGCGGGCGTCGACGACGACAGCGACGTGGTCGTGACCGACCACGGGCGCGACGACATCGTCGAGCTCTGTGCGCAGATGCTGCGTTCCGACGCACGCTGGCTCGGGCTGATGGGGAGCGCCCGTCACACCGGCCCGCACGTCGAGGGCCTGCACGCGCAGGGCTTCACCGACGATGAGGTGGCCCGCATCGAACGGCCCGTGGGTCTCGACATCGGTAGCAGGACCCCGCCAGAGATCGCGCTCGCCATCCTGGCGGGCGTGGTCGCCGACCGCCAAGGACGACGATGACCACCCTCCTGCTCGACGGCCCCAGCCCGAGCTCGCTCGACGAGTACATCGCCGCGGGAGGCGGGCGGGCGCTCGAGCTCGCGCGGGCCGCCGGCGCGACGGCCGTGCTCGAGCAGCTCGAGGAGGCGAACCTCCGCGGACGCGGCGGTGCCGCGTTCCCGACCGCGACGAAGTGGCGCTCGGTCACGGCCCACGCACGCGAGACCCGCTCCGAGGTGCACGTGGTGGTGAACGCCGCCGAGGGAGAGCCCGGCACGGCCAAGGACCGCACGCTGCTGCGCCACGACCCGTACCGCGTGCTCGAGGGGCTGCTGGTCGCGATGCACGTGACCGGCGCGGCGATCGGCTGGATCGGCATCAAGCAGCGCTTCACCGTCGAGGTGGACCGCCTGCTGCGTGCACGCGACGAGATGGTCGCCGCCGGCTGGGCCGAGCCCAACCAGCTGCGGCTGGTGGAGGGACCCGACGACTACCTGCTGGGTGAGGAGTCGGCGCTGCTGGAGGTCATCGAGGGCGGCGACCCGATGCCGCGCTTCCTCAAGCCGTACGACCGCGGCGTGTTCGGCGACGCCGACGGCAGCGACCCCAACCCGACGGTGGTCAACAACGTCGAGACGTTCGCCCACGTGGTGCGCATCCTCGAGTCGGGCGCCGCCGCGTTCCGCAGCCACGGCACCGACGGTCACCCCGGCACGATCATCGCCACGGTGACCGGCGACGTGAGCGGCCCGTGCGTGGTGGAGGTCGGCACCGACACCACCCTGCGCGAGCTGCTGGAGATCGCCG
>JBFGFG010000233.1:0-4769 GCA_041579655.1 Nitriliruptoraceae bacterium | reverse complement strand
TTCGGCTGGCCCGACGACCCGCAGGTGCTCGCGCGTGAGACCGGCGCCGCCTTCCGGGTCGACGGCGTACGCAGCGGTGGCCACGTGCTGCCGGTGTGGATCCTGGAGCCGCCGGACGCCAACGACACCTGGGTCGTGGGTGTGCATGGGCGGGGCTCGCCCCGCACCGAGCTGTTCCGCATCGCCGAGATCGCGCTCGGGCTCGGGCACCCGGTGCTGCTGGCCAGCTACCGCACCGACGTCTGGACCGGCACCCCGACGCCGATGACGACGCTGGGCACCGTGGAGTGGCGCGACGCCGAGGCGAACGTGGCCGCGGCGCTCGCCCAAGGCGCCCGTCAGGTCGTGCTGGTGGGCTGCAGCCTCGGCGGCGGCCTGGTCGCGCACGTGGTGCGACGCTCGGAGCTCGCACCGTGGATCTGCGGCGTCGTGCTCGACAGCCCCGCGCTGTCCTGGGGCCGGCTGCTGCGCTACGTCGCACGTCGACGCGGCCTGCCGTCGGGGCTGGTCGGACCGGTGATGACCGCGGCGAAGCTGCGCGCGGCCGTCGACTGGAGCGCGCTGGACCACCTCGCCGCGGTGGACGAGTTCGCCCAGCCGGTGCTGGTGCTGCACGGCACCGAGGACGACGTGGTGCCGTCCTGGATGTCGGAGGCGTTCGCCGCCGCGCGACCCGAGCTGGTGACGCTGGAGCTGTTCCAGAACGCGGACCACGTCACGTCCTGGAACCACGCCCCGCTGCGCTACGAACGCGCCGTGCGCCGGTTCCTCGGGCGCGTGGCCGTCTGACGCCGGCGCGTCAGGTCACAGGCCGAGCGTGTCGGCGAGCGCGGCACGCCACCGCGTCGGGCCGCCGAACAGCAGCTTGGAGGTCTTGGCGCGCTTGAAGTGCAGATGCGCGTCGTGCTCCCAGGTGAACCCGATCCCGCCGTGGTTCTGGATGTTGTTGCCGGCGGCGCGCTCGTACACCTCGCTGCAGTAGGAGGCCGCCATCGCCGTGGCCACGGCGACCTCGTGCAGGTCGTCGCCGTCGAGCGCGCGCGCGGCGTGGTACGCGGCCGAGCGCGCAGCCTCCAGCTCCTTGAGGGTGTCCGCCATGCGGTGCTTGAGCGCCTGGTAGGAGCCGATGGCACGGCCGAACTGCAGGCGGCTGCGGCCGTAGGCGACCGACTCCTCCAGCACGCGGGCGGTCCCGCCGACCTGCTCGTTGGCGAGCATGGCCGCCCCGACCCGCACGGCCCGCTCCACGGCCGTCGAGGCAGCGTCACCCGCGGCCACGACCCGGCCGGGCGCACCGTCGAACGCCACGTCGGCCTGCTTGCGGGTGAGGTCCAGCGTCGGCAGCACCGTGGTGGCCACCTCGTCGAGCGTGCGCTCGACGGCGACCAGCACCGGGCCCTCGTCCGAGCTCGCCGGCACCAGCAGCACGTCGGCGGTCCCGCCGTCGAGCACGAAGCGTGCCGTCCCGTGCAACGCGGCGCCGTCCCAGCGCAGCCCCGAGGAGCGGTGCGCCAGCGTGGCCCGTCGCTCACCGCTGGCCAGCGCGGTCAGCAGCTGGTCGGCGAGCTCGCCACGAGCGGACAGCAGCGCAGCCGTCGCCAGCACCGCGGACGACAGCCACGGCGCGCACCACAGCGAGCGTCCCATCTGCTCGGCGAGCACCGCGACCTCGGTCCAGCCGTAGCCGGCACCGCCGAGCTCCTCGGGGACCGGGAGCGCGGCCCAGCCCATCGCGACGGTCTCGGCCCACTCCTGCGGGGCGAAGCCGTCGTCGGTGGCCATCAGCTCGCGTACGCGCTCGCTGGGGCTGCGATCGGCCAGCAGCTTGCCGGCGGTCTCGCGGAGCAGCCCGTGCTCCTCGGTGGTGGTGAAGGTGATCGTGGACATCTGTGGCTCCGTGGGGCGTGCGTGGGGTCCTGCGCTACGAGCTGGCGTGTCAGCCGCGCGGGATCTCCTTCCACGGGATGTTCTTGTCCGCGCGGGGCTCACCGGGCAGGCCCAACACGCGCTCACCGAGGATGTTCTTCATGATCTCGCTGGTCCCGCCCTCGATCGAGTTCGCCCGGGCGCGCAGGTACAGCTGGTGCAGCCCCTCGTCGCGCGTGGTGGCCGACAGCTCCGGGCTCGAGAACGCGTAGCCCGGCGGGTACAGCATCCCCTCGTCGCCGATCAGGTCCATGCCGAACTCGGTGATGGCCTTGTTGAGCTCGGCCCACTGGAGCTTGCCGGTGGAGCCCTCAGGGCCGGGGTTGCCGGCCTTTCGGTTCTCGTTGGCGCGGATCGCCGTGAGGCGCATCGCCTCGGACTCGACCCAGAGCTGCATCAGCCGGTCGCGCGCGACCGGGTCGTCGCGGTGCTCGACCGCCTGCCACGCCTCCACGGCGTGCCGGATCGTGCCCTCGCCACGCTCGGGGATGTTCGAGCCGATCGCGACCCGCTCGTTGGACAGCGTGGTCATCGCCACCGTCCAGCCCTCGCCGACCTCGGCGATGCGGTGCTCGTCCGGCACGTGCACGTCGGTGAGCCAGACCTCGTTGAACTCGGCCTCACCGGTGATCTGGTAGAGCGGCTTCACCTCGACGCCGGGCGCCTGCATGTCCAGCACGAAGTACGTCATGCCCGCGTGCTTGGGCACGTCCGGGTCCGTGCGCGTGACCAGCATCCCCCAGCGGCTGGTGTGGGCGTAGGTGGTCCACACCTTCTGGCCGTTGACCACCCAGGTGTCGCCTTCGGGCACCGCGCTGGTGGCGAGCCCGGCCAGGTCAGATCCGGCACCGGGCTCGGAGAACAGCTGGCACCAGATCTCCTCGTTGGTGAACATCGGCCGCAGCCACTGGTCCTGCTGCGCCGCGGTGCCGTGGGTGGCCAGCACCGGCGCGCCCATGCCGATCGCGAGCACGTTGCGACGGCGGTTCGCGACGGACCCACCGGCCTCGGTGATCGCGTCGTTCACCAGCGCCTGCAGCCGCGGGTTCACCCCGAGCCCGCCCTTGCCCACGGGGAACTGCACCCAGGCAAGGCCGGCGTCGTACTGCGCGCCCCAGAACTCGACGTGGTCCGTCGAGGCGGGCGGGTGGCTGTCGAACAGGGCGTCGAGCGCCTCCTGCACCAGCTGCTGCTGGTCTGTGGGCGCGAGCGTCTGGGACATCCGGCGGGGCTCCTGGTCGGCGTGGGAGCACGCTACTCAGCAGCGTCCGCGTCAGCCGCCGAGCGCAGCCTCGCGGATCTCCTTGCAGGTGGGGCACACCGGGTACTTCTCCGGATCCCGCGTGGGCACCCACTGCTTCCCGCACAGCGCGATGATGGCGTCGCCCTCGACGTACGCCTTCATCAGGTCCGACTTGCGCACGTAGTGCGCGAAGCGGTCGTGGTCACCGTCGTCGAGGGTCTGCTCGACGTCGGTGTGGGTCTCGGTGATCGTTGCGTCCATGCCTGCGACGGTACCGCGAGGAGCAGGCCGTCGGCCCCTCGGCACCGAACGCAGGGGGACGGCGCGGCACGATGCCCCCCGTCCTCCCGCGACCCTGACCTCGGAGCACCGTGTCCACCGCGCTCGCCCTCCCCGGCTGGGGCACCGCCCCGGCCCGCATGGACCCGCTGTGTGCGGCGCTGCGCGAGCAGGGCATCGACGCCACGCCGTGGGCCTACGACGCGCGCGGATCGATCGAGCGCATCGGCCAGCGGCTCGCGGACCACGTCGCCCGCATCGACGGCGAGGTCCACCTGGTGGGGCACTCGCTGGGCGGGCTGGCGGTCGCCAGCGCCGTGCTCGACGCTGGCGCCGAGGTGACCTCCGTCACCACCGTGAACTCCCCGTGGCGTGGCACCTGGGCCGCGTGGACGGCGGACGCCGACGATCCGCTCGGCCGTCAGCTGCGCTGGGGCGCCGACCGGCTCTCCACGCTGCGTGACGCGCTCGCGCTGCACCTCGAGGCGACGGCCGGCCCGCGCTGGACCGTGGCCTCGGCGGCGCTGGACCTCGCGGCGCCCCCGACCACCGCGTTGCGGGTGCCGGACGGCAGCCGTATGACCAGGCTGCTGGTGCCGGTCAGCGGCCACTCGATCAGCCTCGAGCACCCGCGCTTCATCGAGCGCATCGTGGACGCCATCGCGTGCGTGCCGGTCGGCTGAGCCGAGTCAGGCCGCCGGCGCCCCACCCGGCGCACGGTCGGGGTCGTGGCGGAACATCACGCAGGCCCGTGGACCGACGAAGCGGGCCGTCTTCGGCACCGCGTGCTGCCACGTGCGCTGGCAGGTGCCGCCCATCACGACCAGGTCACCCGGGTGCGGGCGCAGGCGGATGCTGGCACCGCCGCCCTTCGGCCGCAGCTGGAACGCCCGCGGGCTGCCGAGCGTGAGCACGGCGACGACGGCCTGGTCGCGGTCGCGCAGCTCGCGGTCGCCGTGCCACGCGACCGAGTCGTTGCCGTCGCGGTACAGGTTCGCCGTGATGCGGTCCAGCGGTGCCCGGTAGCGGCGTGAGAGCTGCTCGACCGCCTCGTGCAGCACGCTGAGCCCGACCGGGAGCTCGCGCGTGCCCCAGTGCGCCCGCAGCCGTGGCTCGAGCACGCGCTCGCCCCACATCTCGATGTCCTGCTGCTGCCATCCGCCGGCCTGCAGCACGCGGGCGAACAGCTCGTCGTGGTTGGTGCACCAGCCCTCGACGACCTCGATCCACGCACCGCCGGCGAGCTCGCGCCGCTGCGCCGTGGGGAACGCCGCGGCGAACGCAGGGGCGCTCGACCCGGTGTCGGGCTCGAGCAGTGTTG
>JBFGFG010000232.1:0-4796 GCA_041579655.1 Nitriliruptoraceae bacterium | reverse complement strand
CCCGGCCCGAGCCGAGCCAGCGCTGAGCCACGCCGCTGACCCGTGCGTCAGCGCAGGGCGTCCAGCACCAGCGTGAGCCACACGAGCACCACGACCAGCGAGTTGAAGCTGGTGTGCCACACGGTGCTCGCGTGCAGGCCTCGGACCTGGCGTTCGAGGGCGTCGTGCAGCGCCAGCTCCTGCAGCGCGGCGACGCTGCCGCTCTCGCTGTCGTGGCCGACGCCCGCCGGCATCTCGCTTCGCGCCTCGAGGTGCGCCGCCGCGGTCGAGCGCTTCGTGGGCCGGAAGGCGCTGCGCACGCTCGCTGGTGCCGATGGACCGGCCTCGACGCCGCGCCGGTAGATCTCGCCGTACACGAAGCCGGCGACGCCGATCGCGATCGCTGCCGCGAACGGCACGAGCATCACGAGGTGGGCCGCGCCGAACCGCAGCGCCGCGACGACGCGCTGGGGGAGCGTCCAGCTCTCGGCGCCGGCGCGGAACACCTCCTCCTCGACGAACGCGAACCACGGCAGCAGCGCGAGCAGCGTCCCGAGGAACAGGGTGATGGCCACGAGGTAGGCGACCGTGCCGAACGGGGAGGCGTCCGTCGTGCCGACCGAGGTGGCGTCCGCGGCCGCGTCGACAGGGGCGAACACGACGTTCCCGGTCGTGCCCAGCAGGTCGCCCAGGCCGCGGCCCAGCACCGGCGCCGCGCTGATCAGCGCGAGCGAGGTGCCGATCACCAGCACGAGCAGGGCGAACGCGCCCAGCACGTGCCGCCGGCCCACGGAGCGCCACACGTCCCGGGCGAGCTCACGCCGCGTCCACGCCACGCGTCCGGCGCGCGCCAGCAGCAGCAGCACGAGCACGGCGACGAGGAGACGCAGGGGAGACATCGGTGCAGCGTACGGCGGTGCGCATCCGTGCGGCCGTCGCCGCAGATGGGCAGACTGGAACATGGCCGTCCTCGACCGAGGGCCCGCGCCGCCGACAGGAAGCAGGACAGCCGGACCACCACCCAGCCAGAGGACCCACTCCGCCCGACAGGAGCCGCCATGCACCGTCCGACGACGATCCACCCAGCGCCGATGCCGGCGTCCCTGAGGTCCGCGCTCGGGGCGGCGCTGGACGAGGCGCATCGCGACACGCCGTTCCTCCCGGACGACGTCCGTGACGCCGCACGCCGCGTCGTGGAGGTCGCGCGCTCGCTCGGGCTTCGCCCGACGGTGCTGCGCGGCGGTGTGGATCTCGGCGGGGCGGAGCTCGACCACGTGTTCGTTGTCGTGGAGGATCGGGTCGTGGACGTCGCGATGCCGATGCAGCACCGAGGCTTCGTGCTCGCTGCCCGCGCCTGGGTCGCGGGCGACATCGAGCTGGCCGAGCTCGCGGAGGCCGCGGCCCCGCACGGGTTCGAGGAGCGGGTGCTGGGGGAGTACCCGTCGGAGCTGCGCTACCGCGGTGCACCCGTGTGGGGCTCGCACGCGGCCTGAGCGGCAGGGACAGGGCACGGACGCTCAGACGGCCGGATGGACGCCTGTGAGCGACGGTCGCGCTCACTCGCGCGATGCTCGTTCTTTCGGCCAGAGGCGTCACCACGCAGAGTGCCGGTCGTTGATGAGGGCACACCCCCTCCACACGAACCGAGCCCACCATGAGCGCACCGAAGCCGATCCGACTCACCTCCGTCATGGGTGTCGCTCGGGCCCTGCTGGCCACCTTCGAGCCCCACGAGGCCGTCGAGGTGATGGAGATCGAGTTCGGCTGGGACGTGACCTTCCAGGCGCTGCTGCTGCTGCGTGGTGAGGACGCCGAGGCCGCGCTGCTGCGGACCCTCGAGACGCTGCTGACCACCCCCGTCTCCGAGGAGCTGCGCGACGTCACCTGGCGCGCGGCGTCCTGGACCACCGACTGACCCTCCGCTCTCCCGCTCTCCCGTTCTCCCGCTCTCCCGCTCTCCCGATCTCCCCACCCTCCCGATCTCCCCACCGCGCCCACCGGCCCCTCCGGTGGGCGCGGTCATGTTCAGCTCGTCGCTCGTTGACCGGCCGGTGGCCCCACCGTGTGACTACGGTCGCGCTCATGACTGATCTCTTCACTGGCTACGACCGCGGCGACTTCTTCGACGAGGTCATCGACGAGGACGGCAGCGTCCGTCCGCACTACGCCGCGCTCGTCGAGCGCCTGCGGGCGCTGACGCCGGACGACCTGTCCGAGCGCGACGACCTGCGCTCGAGCCTGTTCCACGCACAGGGCATCACCTTCACCGTGTACGGCGATGAGTCCGGCACCGAGCGCACCTTCCCGATGGACCTGTTGCCCCGCGTCATCCCGGCGGACGAGTGGGACACGATCGAGCGCGGGGTCGCGCAGCGCGTCACGGCGCTCAACCGCTTCCTGACCGATCTGTACGACGGTGAGCAGGCGGCGATCCGCGACGGCATCGTCCCGCGCTGGCTGGTGCAGACGGCCGAGGGCTTCACCCGTGAGGCGTTCGGCATCTCGGTGCCGCACGACGCGCGTTGCCTCATCGCCGGCGTGGACCTCGTGCGCGACCGCGAGGGCACCTACCGCGTGCTGGAGGACAACCTGCGCAGCCCCTCGGGCGTCTCCTACGTGCTGGAGAACCGCGCGGCGATGGCACGCGTGCTGCCGGTCGCGTTCGCGAGTCACGCGATCGCGCCGGTGGACCACTACGGCCAGCTGCTGCTCGACGCGCTGCGCTCGGTCGCACCGCCGGCCTCCGGCGAGTCCCCGCACGCGGTGGTGCTCACCCCCGGGGCGTTCAACTCCGCGTACTTCGAGCACGCCTTCCTCGCACGGCAGATGGGCATCGAGCTGGTCGAGGGGCAGGACCTCGTCGTGGACGAGCACGTCGTCTACATGCGCACCACCCAGGGCCTGCGCCGCGTGGACGTCATCTACCGCCGCATCGACGACGACTTCGTCGACCCCGTGGTGTTCCGGTCCGACTCGATGCTCGGGGTGCCCGGGCTGGTGTCCGCGGCGCGCGCCGGCAACGTCAGCCTCGTCAACGCCCTCGGCAACGGCGTCGCGGACGACAAGGCCGTGTACGCGTTCGTGCCGGACATGATCCGGTACTACCTCAACGAGGAGCCGGTGCTGCCCAACGTGCACACCTACCTGCTGTGGGACGACGAGCAGCGCCACATGGTGCTCGATCGCCTCGGTGAGCTGGTGGTGAAGCCGGTCGCCGAGTCCGGCGGCTACGGGATGCTGATCGGTCCCGCGGCCTCCGACGAGGAGATCGAGGACATGCGCAAGAAGATCATCGGCGACCCCCGCGGGTTCATCGCCCAGGAGGTGGTGTCGCTGTCGCGGCACCCCACGCTGGTGGGGGACCGGGTGGCCGGTCGGCACGTCGACCTGCGCCCGTTCGCGATCACCGGCGAGACGACGAAGGTGCTGCCGGGCGGGCTCACCAGGGTCGCGCTGCGCGAGGGGAGCCTGGTGGTCAACTCCAGCCAGGGCGGCGGCAGCAAGGACACCTGGGTGCTGCAGGCGCAGGACCCGCCGCAACCGGCCCCGCCTGCGAAGCGTGCCAAGCAGGCGCAGGCGCAGTCGCAGGCGCAGGGGCAGTCCGTGGACCCGCACCCGTCGAAGGGGGCCTGACGATGCTGGCTCGTCTCGCTGAGAACCTGTTCTGGGGCGGCCGCTACCTCGAGCGCGCCGAGGACGTCACCCGGCTCGTGGACGTGACCCACCACCTGCTGCTGGAGTCCCCGCCCGCGGAGGTGGACCGGACCTGGACCGCCGTGCTGGAGCAGCTGCACGTGTCGGACGGCTTCGACGCATGGCGCTCCGGGCTCGCGGCGCCGCTGTCGACCACGGACGCTGCCCTGCGCTACCTGATGGTGGAGCGTGACAACCCGAGCGCCGTCTCCTCGTGTCTGTGGTCCGCCCGCGAGAACTCCCGCTCGGTGCGTGAGCTCATCTCGGCCGAGGCCTGGGAGGCCACCAACGGCCTGTTCCTGAAGCTGAACGCGCGTGATCTCGCCGCCGAGGTGGTCGACCGTCCCTACGACGTGTTCTCCACCGTCAAGCTCGGCTGCCAGACCATCGTGGGCGTGCTGATTGAGACGATGCCGCGCGACGAGGCGTACCGGTTCCTCACCCTCGGGCGGATGCTCGAGCGGGCTGAGATGACCAGCCGGCTCATCGACGTGCGCTACGAGCAGCTGCTCGTGGACCGCTCGGCCCGCCAGCGCGTGGCGCTGCTGCGGTCGATCGGCGCGCTCGAGTCGTTCCGCCGCCGCTACGGCGTCTCCAACGAGCCCAACGACGTGCTGGCGCTGCTGCTGCTGGACGCCGACCACCCCCGCTCCGTGCTGTTCGCGCTGGACCGCGCCGAGGAGCAGCTGGTGCGCATCGGCTCCGGTGACGGGCGCGCCGCGCGTGCGCTGGGCCGTGCCCGCGCCGGGCTGCGCTACCGCGACGTGGAGGAGCTGCTGGCCGAGGGGCTGCACGACTTCCTCGACGCCCTGCAGCACCGGCTCCGCGAGACGTCCGACGCGGTGGCGGCCGAGTTCTTCCGCCACACGCCGCCCGGCGCGATGATCGCCGTGGCGACCGCATGAAGGCCACCACCGTGCGCTACGAGATCCGTTACCGCTGCAGCTTCGAGTACGACGAGCCCGTCGCCGAGAGCCAGAACGAGCTGCGGGTGTGCCCCACCAGCGACGAGCGCCAGACCGTGCTGCACGCCAGCGTCCGCGTCGAGCCGACGGCGCGCGTGCTGACCACCCAGGACTACTGGGGCACGCGCGTGGACGCGTTCGGAGTGCGGCTGCCCCATG
>JBFGFG010000231.1:0-4811 GCA_041579655.1 Nitriliruptoraceae bacterium | reverse complement strand
GGTGCCGTCGAGGCGGTCCAGGATGTAGCGGTACACCATCCGGGTCCGCAGCGAGCGCTCGCAGTCCTCGCAGCCCATGATGTTGGGGAAGCCGGTCAGCGGCAGCTCCGGGTTCGGCAGCCAGTAGCTGTCGTTGGCGTTGATGACCCAGCTGCGCGTGGTGACGTCGGGCATGTTCGCCTCGCCGAGGATGCCGGCGCGCGGCGCGTCGTCGTCGGTGCCCCAGGCGCAGGCGCCGCTGGCGCGGGTGCCGTCGAGGCCGGGCAGGCCGGCCAGCTCGAACAGCGCGCGACCGACGGGGGTCATGCACTCCTGGATCTGGGCGTTGGTGACGTTGGGGGTCACGGAGTTGTCGGCGTACAGCGCGTCGCCGTCACGGTCGGCGGCCATCGTGTTCACCCACGGGATGCCCATGGTGCGGATCTGGGCATCGGCGAGCTCGGCGACGGTGGTCGCCTTGCCCATCTCGTGGAACACGTCGAGCGTCTTGAGGTGCTCGGCGTTCGCGTCGCGGATCGCCCAGACGCTGGCTGGGGTCCAGCCCATCAGCAGCGACGGCGCGTCGATCACGTAGCCCTCGGGCGTGGCGTACAGGTCGGTCGTGGAGACGGTGCCGTCCGACAGCTCGACCTCGACCTCACGGCGCTCGAGCTCGGCCGGGCCGTCCTGCGTGACGTAGGTCGTCGGGGTGCCCGGCACGAGGCGGTACTCGTACGGGGTGAAGCGGTACGCGGTGGACACCGTGTGGGTCCACGCGACGTTCTCGTTGAAGCCGATGTTCACCACGGGCGAGCCGTGCAGCATCGCGCCGGCGACGTCGTAGACGCCCGGGATCGTCAGCTGGCTCTGGGTGAAGCGGTAGCGGCCCTGCCACGGGAAGTGCGGGTTGCCCAGCACCATGCCGCGGCCGGTGTCGGTCACGTCACCGCCGAGCGCGGTGCCGTTGGAGCCGAACGGGCTCTCGGGGTCCTTGCCGAGGCCGGCGCGCAGCTCGTCGGCGGAGGGCAGCACCTCCGGGACCGGGGCGAAGCGCGGCTCCGACGTGTCGCCGGCCTCGGTCGAGCTCGCGTCGAGCGGGTTGCCGAACGGCGACACGGGCAGCCCGAGGTCGCCCTTCTCGACCGGCGGGGCGGCGTTGGCGATCTCGGAGACGAACACGCCGGCGCTGGCCAGCAGGTTGGCGGCGTAGATGCCGCGGAACAGGTCCATCGGCGTCGCGGGGGTGACCCAGGCGGCGTCCTTGCAGGCCGGGTCGGTGATGCCGGCCGAGCCGCCGACGTCGGCGAGGTAGCGGTTGTAGCCCGCGATGTAGCCCTCGACGATCGCCACGATCTCGTCCGACGGGGCGATGCCCGGGTCGTCGCTGGCGACCAGCGCCTCGACCACGCCGCGGTTGTTGATGTCGCCGAACAGCGTGTCGATCTCGAGGTTGTTCGCGTTGAGCGTGACCTGGTCGGTGTAGAACCCGTCCGCGCCGAACCACTTGGAGCGCTCGGCGCGGCCGGTGACGACCACCTCGGCGATCGAGCACACGATGTCCTCGGCGGCGCCGTAGCCCTGGCCGAAGCCGAGCGAGCCGAAGTCCTCGGCGACGATGTGCGGGATGCCGTAGGCGGTCCGCGTGATGGTCGCCTCGTACACGCCGTCGGCTGGCGCGAGCAGGCTCGCTGCCGTGCCGACGCCGGGCGCGGCGGCGAGCATCGTGAACGCGGCGCCGGCGGCGAGCAGGCCGCGGGAGGGGCGGAAGGAGGTCGAGCGCAAGGGAAGGCTCCGGGGGAGAGGAGAGGGGACACGCATCACGGCCTCGAGCCGCGTCGCGGCGAGGTCGTTGGTGGGGCTTCGGTGCCTGTGCGCCGAGCACCTGCCTGTGCCTGTTCCAGCGCGGTGCGCGCGCGACCACCTAGGGTCGCTTGACCCACAGCGCAGGAGCCGAACGTGGAGCACCTCGAGACCAGCTACGTCGTGGCCGGCGTGACCGCGGCCCAGTGCTTCGCGTACCTCGGCGACCCGGCCAACGGCACCGAGTGGAACTCCTTCGCCAAGGAGGTCATCGCCCACGGCGAGGAGGGGCTCGGGCGCGTGGTCGAGACGCGCGTCGGCTTCCTCGGCATCACGTTCGGGGTCAACGGCACCTGCACCGAGTGGGAGCTCGACACGCGCTACGCCCTGACCACCAGGTTCCCGTTCCACGCGGTGATCGGGGCGTCGTTCGAGGAGGAGGTCGGCGGCACGCGGGTGCACTCGTTCTTCCAGATCGAGCCGGGCAAGTTCTTCCCCGTCCCGAAGCTGGTGCTGCGCCGGGCGCTGAAGATGCAGTTCGACAAGGACGTCAAGCAGCTGCGCGGCTGCTTCGAGCGCCTCGCGAACGGCTGACCCCGCTCGCGTTAGTGTTGGCCCCACGGCCCGCGACCAGGGCCCACACCACAGGGGCAACCGTGATCGAGCTCGAAGCGTCCTACCTCATCCGTGACGTCACACCGGAGCAGTGCTTCGCGTACCTCGCCGACCTCGACAACGCGACCGAGTGGAACTCGTTCATCACGGCCGCGGAGTCCGACGAGGCCGTCGCGCTCGGCACCGAGGTGCGGGCGCGCATCAGCTTCATCATCTCGTTCGGCGTGACCGCGACGGTGACGCAGTTCGACCGGCCCGACGCGTACGCGCTCTCGGCGAGCAAGCCGCTGAAGGCGGACATCGGCGGTCGCTTCGCCGAGGCCGCCGACGGCACGAGCTTCACCTACTTCTACCGGATGCCTCCGACGAAGTTCTTCCCCGTGCCGTCGATGGTGCTCAAGCGCCTGATCAAGGTGCAGTTCGACAAGGACGGCGAGCAGATGCGCAGCTGCCTGCAGGGGCTGTCTGCCTGAGTGACCGCGGCTGCAGCGACCGACGTGGTCGCGTGGTTGGCTCGACCGTCCGCGTGACGCGACGGGAGACGCCATGACCGCTGTGCTCGAGAGCTACCTGCAGGACCGCTGGCAGACCGCGGACGGTCCCGGTGACGTCCTGCTGGACGCCACCACGGGCGAGGAGGTCGCGGCCCTCGGCAGCGGCGGCTTCGACCTCGCGGCCGCGCTGGAGCACGGCCGCACCGTGGGGCAGCGCTCGCTGCGCGCGCTGACGTTCCAGCAGCGCGGCCAGCTGCTCAAGGAGCTCGCGCTCGCGCTCACCGAGGTGAAGGACGAGCTGTACGAGCTGTCGTACGCGACCGGCACCACCAAGCGCGACGCGATGATCGACGTCGACGGCGGCCTGGCCACGCTGTTCGCCTACTCCGGCGTCGGTCGGCGTGAGTTCCCGGCCGCCGACCACGTGCTGGACGGCCCGCCGCTGCCGCTGAGCCAGGACGGATCCTTCCTCGCCCAGCACATGCTCTCGCCGCTGCGGGGCGTGTCGATCCACATCAACGCGTTCAACTTCCCCGTGTGGGGCCCGATGGAGAAGTTCGCGCCGGCGTTCGTCGCCGGCGTGCCGGTCATCACCAAGCCCGCGCCACAGACGGCGTACCTCACCGAGAAGCTGATGCGCCTGATCTCGGCGACCGGCGTGCTGCCGCCCGGCTCGCTGCAGATGCTGGCCGCACCCCCGGCCGACCTGCTCGACCACGTCACCGAGCAGGACCTCGTGTCGGTCACCGGCTCGGCCACCACGGCCAAGCTGCTGCGCACGCACCCAGCGATCGTCGCGAACGCCACGCGCTTCGTGGCCGAGGCCGACTCGCTCAACGCTGCCGTGCTCGGCCCCGACGCCACGCCGGACACCGAGGAGTTCGGGCTGTTCGTGCGCGAGGTCGTGCGCGAGCTCGGCGCCAAGGCCGGCCAGAAGTGCACCTGCATCCGCCGCGTGATCGTGCCCGAGACGCTGCTGGGGGAGGTGGGCGACGCGATCGCGTCGAAGCTGCGCGAGCTGCCCGTCGGCAACCCGCGGCACGCCGACACCCGCGTCGGCGCGCTGGTGGACCGTCAGCAGCGCGCCGAGGTGCTCGAGCGCATCGAGGCGCTGGCTGCCGCGGGCACGCTGGTCACCTCACCGCTGGACACCGAGCTGGTCGACGCCGACGCGTCGGTCGGGGCCTTCGTCGCGCCGACGCTGGTGCGCGTGGACGACCGCGACGCCACCGCGCCGCACGAGGTCGAGGCGTTCGGCCCCGTCGCGACGCTGCTCGGCTACCGAAGCCTGCAGGACGCGATCGAGCTGGTCGCCCGCGGCCGCGGCTCGCTGGTGTCCACCGTCGCGACCAACGACCGCGACGTCGCCGCGACGCTGGTGCGCGGCATCGCCCCGCACAACGGCCGCGTCTACGTCCTCGACCGGCGCACGGCACGCAGCGGCACCGGCCACGGCGCGCCGCTGCCGACGCTCACCCACGGCGGACCCGGCCGCGCGGGTGGGGGTGAGGAGCTCGGCGGCGCGCGCGCCGTGAAGCACCACCTGCAGCGCACCGCCGTCCAGGGCTCGCCGGACCTGCTGACCGCGATCACCGGCGTCTACCAGGCCGGTGCCGAGCGCACCGAGGGCGAGCACCCGTTCCGCAAGTTCTTCGAGGACGTGCAGATCGGCGACGCCGTCGTCGCCGGCCCGCGCACCATCACGCAGGACGACATCGACGCGTTCGCCGCGCTGACCGGCGACACGTTCTACGCCCACACGATGCCGGAGGCCGCGGCCGCCAACCCGTTCTTCGACGGTCTGGTCGCCCACGGCTACCTCGTGGTCTCGGCCGCGGCCGGCCTGTTCGTGTCCCCCGAGCCCGGGCCGGTGCTGGCCAACTACGGTCTCGAGCGGCTGATGTTCCAGACGCCGACGTACCC
>JBFGFG010000230.1:0-4831 GCA_041579655.1 Nitriliruptoraceae bacterium | reverse complement strand
GGCACGCCGGCAGCATCCTCAACGGCCCGCTGCACCATGTCGAACCCGGAATCGTCCAGGTTCGCGGCCAACGCGCCGCCGCCGAACACGTTCTGCTGCGCCCAGTACGTCTGCCCGTTCCGCGCTCGAGCCTCGGCCCGCTCGACGTCCCGGCCCGGCCGCCGTGCCTGCACCAGCCCGTCGACGACGTCCATGACCTCGGCCACGTCCCCGCGGGCGTTGGCGTCATCGATCGCGCGCACGGCGAGCTCGTCGACCTCCGCCAACGCCGCGCCTTTCAGCACCGTCGTGCGCTCGCAGATCACCGCGGCCTGCTCGAACGTCACCCGCCCGGTCAGCAGTCCCACCGCCGTGACCGGCAACGCGGGCAGCCGCTGCGACATGGTCTCGAACCGTCGGGCCTCGAAGCCCGACAAGCCACCCACGACCTCGAGCCACTCCCGCGCCGTCCATCCGGTGATCGCAGGCATCCCGCCCACCGCGTGCACGTCCCGCCACGTCTTGACCATCTCGACCCGGGCCGCCTCGACCTGCGCCGACAGCTGCCCCATGCGAGCCAGCAGCTCGGGGATCTCCGGCCGCGACACGTACGCAGCACCGGACTCGCCAGCCACAGAAGGCTGCCGGTCGAGGGTGCGCGAGGTCGAGTACGTCATGTGCATGAACGTACGGAGGGGGTGTGACAGTCACTCTGTAGATGGGGATCGGCCGCCAGCTCGGATCAGGCAACCCGTCGTGCGCTGTCCCCACTACGGTCTGCTGCCCGGACCGACGCGTCGGCGCGTCGGCTCAGCACCAACCTCTCGGAGCGCCCGTGGTCACGCGTCTCGGCATCCTCACCGGCGGCGGCGACTGCCCCGGTCTCAACGCCGCGATCCGGGCCGTCGTGCGCCGGGCCGACCAGCACAACATCCGCACGTACGGCTTCCAGGACGGCTGGCACGGTGTGCTGTCCGGCGAGGCCGAGCAGCTGACGATCGCGTCCACCAGAGGCCTGCTGCATCGCGGGGGCACGGTGCTGGGCACCTCCCGCGTCGATCCGTACCGCGAGGAGAACGGCGTCGGGCGGATCAAGGACACGATGGAGATCCACCGCCTCGACGGTCTGGTCGTGATCGGTGGTGAGGGGACGCTCGCCGCCACCCACAGCCTGCACGTGAACGACGGTGTGCCGGTGATCGGCATCCCGAAGACGATCGACAACGACGTGGACGTCACGGAGGTGACCATCGGCTTCTCGACGGCCGTGGACACCGCCACCGAGGCCGTCGACAAGCTGCACTCCACGGCCGAGTCCCACAACCGGGTGATGGTGCTGGAGGTGATGGGCCGCCACGCCGGATGGATCGCGACGTACTCCGGGATGGCGGGCGGTGCCGATGCGATCCTGATCCCGGAGGTCCCGTTCGACATCGACGCGGTGTGCCGCCACCTCAAGCACCGGGCCGGCTCAGGTCGAGACTTCAGCATCGTGGTCGTCGCCGAGGGCGCGGTGCCCGTGCCTGGGACGCTCGAGATCCCGGAGAACCCGCTGGACGAGTTCGGTCGACCGCGCCTGGGCGGGATCGGTCACACCATCGCCGCCGAGATCGAGGCGCGCACCGGCTTCCCGGCGCGGATCACGACGCTGGGCCACATCCAGCGTGGTGGGACGCCGAACGCGATGGACCGCCAGCTCGCGACCCGGATGGGTGTGAAGGCCGTCGACACGGCCAAGGACGGGGGCTGGGGCATGATGACGGCGTACAAGGACTTCCGTGTCCAGCCGGTGCCGCTCGCGGACGCCGTGGGCCGCCTCAAGACGGTGCCGGACGAGCTGTACCGCGTGGCCGAGGCGTTCTTCGGATGACGGAGCTCGACGGCCTGCTGGCGGTCGCTGTCGCGGCGGCCCGACGTGCTGGAGACCGGTTGCTGATCGCGCAGGCCGCGCGGGCCGCGAGCGAGACGCTGTCGGTGGACACCAAGTCGACCCACACCGACCCGGTCAGCGAGGCGGACCGCGCCAGCGAGCGCACGATCGTGGAGACCATCCTCGCTTCGCGGCCCGACGACGGCATCGTCGGCGAGGAGGACCAGGCGGACCGGGCCGGGACGACCGGGCTGCGCTGGGTGATCGACCCGCTGGACGGGACGGTCAACTTCCTGCAGCGCATCCCGCAGTGGTGCGTGAGCATCGGCGTGGAGGACGACGAGGGCCCGCTGGTCGGCGTCGTGCACCACCCCGACCTCGACGAGACGTTCACCGCTACCCGGGGCGGCGGCTCGTGGCTGGGGGAGCAGCGGCTGCAGGTCACCGACCCGCCGGCGCTGGACCAGGCGTTGCTGACGACCGGGTTCGCGTACGACCAGGGGCTGCGGCCGGGCCAGCTGGATGCGGTGGCGCGGTGGGGGCGACAGCTGCGCTACGTGCGTCGCTTCGGTGCGGCGGCGATCGACCTCGCGTGGGTCGCGGCCGGCCGCGGTGACGCGTACGCCGAGGCCGGGCTGCAGGCCTGGGACTACAGCGCCGGCACGCTGCTGGTGACCGAGGCCGGCGGCACGGTCACTCATCTCGACGTGGACTACAGCGGTGTGGTCCGCTCCACGATCGTGGCGGCCGGCTCTCGGACGCACGCGCTGGTGGAGACGATGCTGCGTGGCTGAACGACGACGGTTGACCTTCCGGTTCCTCGAGGGCGACGCGCTCACCGACGAGGTGGTGCGCGAGCTGTGGGAGCTCCGGCTCACCTACCTGACGCTCTCCAAGAGCCGTGAGGAGGACTGGGCTTTCTTCCGCGCCTTCCTGTCGCGGGACGATGCCAGCGCGTTCGTGTTCCGCGACCCCGACGGGGTCGTGCAGGGCTTCTTCACGATCGCGCTGCTGCCGATGGAGATCGACGGCACGCGCGGGCTGCTGATGTACTCGAAGTACTTCTACTTCCACACCGCGTACCGCGGTCACCCGATGTCCACCATCGCGCCGTGGGTGCTGCTGCCGATCGCGGTGAAGCGCTACGGCCTGCGCTGGCTGTACTTCTGCACCACGACGTTCCCGCAGTCGTTCGTCTCGCTCTCGCGGGGCAGCGGCAACGCGTACGCGCTGCGCGACGCTGACATCCCCACCTGGCAGCGCAAGGCGCTCAGCCGGTTCGCGGAGACGTTCTACCCGGACGACTTCGTGCCCGATCGGGGGATCATCACGCGCCAGAACGTCGCCGACGAGAACGGCGTGGCCCGCGGCCGGGAGGCCGAGGCGCTGCGTGAGCGCTACGAGGCGCTCAACCCGCGCTGGCGCGAGGGCGAGTCGCTGCCGATCATCTTCCGGGTCGACGGCACGCTCATCGCGACCAACGTGCGCCGCAACATCAGGCGCATGCGCCGCTGAGCGCGCTCAGCCCGACGCGCCTGCCCACGCCGGCGGCACGGCGATGGTGAGCTGGGTGGTGGCGGCCAGCACGGTGCCGTCGAGCGAGAGCACGGCGGTCCCGGCCGGTCGCTTGCGCCCGTCCGGCGGCAGCGTCCAGCCGAGCACGACCACCTGCTGGCCGGCCCGGACCGGTTCGTGGATGACGCCGGTGATGCTGCCGAGCGCGGCGAACACCGGCTCGGGGTCGGCGTGCATCACGGCCAGCGCGCCCGGGCAGTCGAGGACGCCCCACAGCAACGCCTCGTCGAGGACGCCGTCGGTGCACGCCCACGCCGGCGGGGTCCAGCGGGTCGCGAGCACGGTGGTGTCGGGGCTCGACGTGACCGGCGCCGGGAACACCCGGAGCCCGGCGCGGTGCTCGGGGCCGCACACGACGCACGCGTCGGCCGGGTGGTCCGGGAACGGCGCGCCGTCACCGACGGTGTCCAGCACGACCGCTGGGACCTCGATGGCGTCGGTGTCAGCAGGGTCCGCGGGCGCGGCGCTCAGCACGAGCGTCCCGTCGCCGTCACGGGCCTCGTGGGCGCCGTCGACGACCGTGACCTGCAGCGGCGTGTCGAGCGGTGGTGGGGCGTGCAGGCGCACCGAGACGGGGCCGTCGACCAGCCCGGCCATCACCCCCGCGGCGACACCGCCGTTCGCGGAGCCGTGCGGACCGTTCATCCCGGCCGGGATGCGGACGCTGCGCTCGGCCATCAGCTGATCAGCGGCAGGCGCGAGTCGTCGGACGGGATCCGGCCGGTCGCCGCGAGGATGAACTTCATGTCGTCCTCGTGGCCGGGGGCACGGTCACCCGGCAGCAGGTTGTCGAGCGTGAGCGCGGTCACCGCGACGGCCTCCGGGGTCGCGACCTCCTCGAGGCCCAGCGCGTGGCGCAGGTCGAGACCGTGCACCGTGACCTCCAGCACCCGCGTGGGCAGGTAGTGGTCGAGGCGCAGCACACCGAACGGCGTCGGCACCCCGCGGTCGGCGGGGGCGGCGTGGACGACCTCGAGCGCGCGGCTGTGGACGTCCTGCCACACCTTGCCCACGGCGCGGTTGTTCACCTGCGAGGCGAAGGTCTGTGCCCGCTCGGTGATGGATGCGGAGTCCGCGACCACGGCGATCGTGGTCCAGTACGACAGCCAGCCGATGGAGGCGGGCTCGTCGGGGAAGCCCTCGGAGAGGTAGGCACGGAGGCGGTCGACGCCGCGCACGAGGTGCGCCAGCAGCAGCTCCAGCGACCAGTCAGTGCACCGGGTGGGGCGGGCCAGGTCGGCCGCCGACACGGAGGCGATCACGGCGTCGAGCGCGTCGAGCTCGGTGACCAGCGCGCGGATCGATCGGTCCAGGTCCACCGGACACGACCGTGTGGGCAGGTCGAGCACGGCACCCCCTCGTCTGACAGCTCCGGAGGGGCCACGGTACGTCGTCGCGGCCGCCGTC
>JBFGFG010000229.1:0-4844 GCA_041579655.1 Nitriliruptoraceae bacterium | reverse complement strand
CTCCCAGCGCGAGGACAGCACGAAGGCATCCGCGGCGTGCAGCAGCTCCGGCACGTCCCTCCGGAAGCCGAGGAACCGCACGAGCGGCGCGATCCCGAGCTCGGTCGCCAGCTGCTCGATCCGTTGCCGGTCGGGGCCGTCACCGGCGATCCACAGCCGTGTGTGCGGCCGCTCGCGCGTGCAGCGGGCGAACGCTGCCAGCAGCGTCTCGTAGCTCTTCTGCTCCGTCATCCTGCCCACGGCGAGCCAGACGAACTCGTCGGTCAGCTCGAACGTCGAGCGGGCTCGCTCGCGTGACGCGTCGGTCCGTCGTTCGGCCACCACAGCGTTGCGCACCACCTGCAGCCGGTCGGGGTCCACCACGCCGCGCTCCGTCAGCGCCCGGGCCGCGCCGAGCGAGTTCGCGGTGGTGAGCGTGGCCAGCGGCCCGGTGAGGCGGATCACCGCGTCGCGCCAACGCCCGCCGAACCGTTCGTTGCGGATCGAGGTGACCACGACGGGCACGCCCGCGAGACGCCCGGCGATGCGTGCCAGCACGTTGGCCTGGTAGAGGAACGAGACCACCAGCTCCGGCTGGTGCTCGCGCAGCAGCGCGACCGTGCGCCGCATGCTGGCCAGCGGGTTGGTGCCGTCCTCGCTCAGCACGTGCACCGGGGTGCCGGTCGCGCGCACGTCGTCCAGCGCGGGTGAGGGGTCGGGCGGCGGCAGCAGCGTGTAGAGCTCCACGGACCACCCGGCCGCGACCAGGCCGCGCAGCAGGTGGGCCAGCTGGGTCTGGGCACCACCGATGCCGACGGTGTTGATCATCAGGACGGCCCGACGTGGCCGTTGCACCGCGGTCATCGTCCGCTCCGCACGGCCAGCGCGGCGGTGGCGTCGGTCAGGTCGATGGTGCTGGTCGCCCGGACGTCGTCGACCAGGGCGAACAGGCAGCGCGTGGCGTCCTCGTCGCGCTGCTCGTGCACCATCGCCGCGAGCTCGTCGACGGCCGCGTGCAGCGCCGAGGCGCCGATGACGTTGGGCTGGAGGCGGTGGACCGACGGGTGACGGGTCGGCGTGCTGCGCTCGTCCGGCTCGCTCAGCTCCTCGCTGAGCTTCTCACCCGGCCGCAGCCCGGTGAACCGGACCTGGACGTCAGCCCGGCCCGACAGCTCGATCATCCGGCGGGCGAGGTCGAGGATCCGCACCGGCTCGCCCATGTCGAGCATGAACAGGTCACCGCCGGTCGACTGCGCGGCGGCGTGCAGCACCAGGTGCGAGGCCTCGGGGATGCTCATGAAGAACCGTTCGACGTCCGGGTGCGTCACGGTCACCGGGCCGCCCTGGCGGATCTGTCGCAGGAACGACGGCACGACGCTGCCCCGGCTGCCGAGCACGTTGCCGAAGCGCACCACCGAGAACGCCGAGCCGGCCGGGCGTTCGGTGAGCAGCAGCTGCTCGCAGACCCGCTTCGTGGCGCCCATGACGTTCACCGGCTCCACGGCCTTGTCCGTCGAGATCAGGACGAACTGACGCACGCCGGATGCCACGGCCGCGCGGATCACGTTGTGGCTGCCGAGGATGTTGGTCGCGATGCCCTCGCAGGGGTGGTCCTCCAGCACCGGCACGTGCTTGAGGGCCGCGGCGTGGAACACCACGTCCGGACGCCAGCTCCTGAAGGCCTGCTCGATGCGGCCCCTGTCGCGGACGTCGGCGAGCACCTGCTTGGCGGTCGCCGGCAGGGTGGCGAGGGTGTCGTGGAGGTGGGTCTCGTCGTTGTCGAGCAGGATGAGCTCGGACGGTTCGAACGCTGCCACCTGGCGCGCGATCTCCGAGCCGATCGAGCCGCCGCCGCCGGTGATGAGCACGCGCCGGCCGGCGAGCATCGCGCGGACGTCGGACAGGTCGGTGGCGATCTGCTTGCGTCCCAGCAGGTCGGTGATGTCCAGGTCGCGCAGGTCCTGCGCCGAGGCTGCGGTGCCGAGCATCTCCGACCAGCTCGGCAGGATCTTCACCGCGAGATCGGCCTCGAGCGCGGCCGCAGCGACGCGGGCGATCGTCTCGCTCCCGGCCTCGGGGGCGGCGATGATCACCATCGTGGCCCCGTACAGCGCAGCCGCCGCCGGGATCTCCTCGAGGCCGCCGAGGACGGGCACGCCGCCCAGCGTGCGACCGTGCAGGCGAGGGTCGTCGTCGACCAGCGCCAGCGGCGTGATCCCGTCGGCGGGGCTGTCCTGCAGCGAACGCAGCAGCACGCGCGCCGACGCGCCGGCGCCGACCAGGATGGCGCGGTGCGGCGGTTCGTCGATCGACTCGACCGTCGCCCGTCGGAAGCTGAACACCCGAGCCTGGAAGCGTGCCCCGGCGAACAGCAGCAGCGACAGGCCGCTGCCCGAGGCCGCGCTCAGCAGGGGCACGTGCAGCTCACGAGCGAGCACGAGAGACAGCACGACGAGGCCGGCGAACGCCCCCGCGGTCACGACGCGGCGTGCCTCGTCGACGCTCGCCTGGGCCCACACGCAGCCGTACAGGCCCCAGGCGGCGTTCGCCCCGAGATGGATCGTCGTCACCACCGGGAGGGCGAACAGCAGCGAGCGGACGTACTCCGGCGGCACGCTCCCCTCGAACCGCAGGAACATCGCTGCCACGTAGGCCAGCGCGACGAGCGCCGCGTCCAGCAGCACCAGCGGCCAGTCGACCCGCATCTCCGTCACCCGGGGCACCAGCCACCGCACCACTCGCGATTCACGCACGCCTACCTCCGCATCCGATCCACGACCAAGTGTCGAGTCGGGGTGGGGCATGCATCAGTGACAGGTGCCACGTCGTACGTCGTGGGACGACGACGTGCCCCGGCGAACCGGGGCACGTCGTCCAGCATCCTGGGGAGAAGGATGCCGGGGGGTCAGTCCAGCACGACGAACGCGTCCACACCCACGCGGGTGTCGGTCGCGGTCGTGCCTGCCAACCCGGTCGGGCGCACCTCGAGCACGTGCTCCACGTCCGGGGCGAGCCCCGAGGTCGTGAACAGCACGCGGCCCGACTGACGGCTCGCGCTCGACAGGTCGACCGTGGCGATGCGTCGGCCGTCGAGGTGGACGGTCGCGATGCCGCGGTTGACGGCGGTGGAGCCGATCCAGGACACCGACGAACCGGTGAACCTGAGCGTGGCCGCGGCGGACGCGTCCGCCGCGATGGCGTGGCCGCCACCGATGGCCCAGCTCGGGGTCGCGCGGGTCCAGTCACCTGACAGCACGACGGTCGGGTCGTCCTCCTGGCGGAGGTCGACGTCGATCGGCGCAGCCGTGGCGAAGTCGGAGACGTCGCCGTCGGTGTCGGTCGCCCGGACCCGCAGCACGTGGGTGCTGCCGGGGCGCAGGGCGATGACCGCCGAGGTGGCCGTGGGGGACGTCAGCGGCACCTCGGTGAAGGCGCCCCCGTCGATGCTCTGCTGGAGCGTGAAGCGCTCGATGGCGCTGTCGTTCGCCTCGCCGTGCCACGACACGAGCGAGGGGATGGAGTCGCCGACGACCGCCTGGCCGGACAGCAGCTGCGACGTGGGCGCAGTGACGCTCGGGGGCGGGCTGACGACGGGGCTGGCGGCGGTGCCGCCGACCGGACCGCTGGCGGGGCCGCCGACGAGCATGGCGTCCACGTCGATGCGGTCATCGCTCGAGGCGGCGTTACGGGTTCCCGTCACGACGATCTCGAGGGTGTGCACCACGTCGGGGTCGAGCGCCGAGGCGCTCCACACGACGCTGCGCCAGCGGGCCGCGGCTCGGTGGAGGTCCACCAGCGCGACGACCTTGCCGTCGAGACGGACGCTCGCGACACCACGGTTGCTGCGCTCGGTGGAGACCCAGGCGACGCTGTCGCCCCGGAACCGGAACGTCGCGACGTCACCGGTCACGTTGCTCACGGCGTGGGCACCGCCGAGTGCGGCGTCGGGGCTGCCGATGCGCCAGCCGCCAGTCAGCTCGACTGCTTCGGCATCCTCTTGGGCCACGACGGTCGTCGTCGCGGCGGAGACAGCAGCGGCGCGGTTACCGCTCGTGTCGACGGCAGTGACCCGGAAGCGGTGCTTCCCGTCGGCCTCGACCTGGACGGTCGCCTTGGTGGCGTCGGGCTTGGCGAGTGGCACGGCTGTGAAGGCCCCGCCGTCAACGCTGCGCTCGAGCTCGTAGCGGGCGATGCCGGTGTCGTCGGACGCGCTCCACGCGACGCTGACAGGCACGGTCGCGGGGTTGGGGACGGTGCCGGTTCCGGCGACGCTGACGCTCGGCGTCGCCACGACGGGTGTCGTCGCGTCCGCAGGTGGTGCGGGCTCGGGTGCCGGCTCGGGAGCAGGGTCCTCAGTCGGCTCAGGCGCGGGGTCTGGTGCGGATGCTGGCGGGGAGTCGTCATCTGTCGGCCTTCCGCCATCGCCGGTACCGGCTTCGTTCTTGCCGGACCAGCCGGCGGTGTTGAGGAGTCGGTCCCGGAGCTGGGTCGTGGCGGGCTCGATGTTGTGGTCGTACTTCGGGGTGAACACGCCGCCGCGGTTGTTCTCCTGGACCTTCATGCCGGGGTCGAGCAGGAGGTTGCCGTCGGCGCGGACGTTGCCGGGTGCGGCACCGCCCTCGGTCGCGGCGATCGCCTTGGGGGCGGCGCCGGAGCCGAACACGTTGTTCTGGGCGAGCAGGTGGGCGCCACGGACGGCCTTCATGCCGTAGTAGGCCCAGCCGTCGACGTAGTTGTTGTAGGCGTGGGCCCAGCCACCGTCACCGATGCGCGGGGAGCGGTCGGGGATCCGACGGAAGGTGTTGTGGTGGATGGTCACGCGGGTGTTGCCCTGCTGGCCGGCGGTGGACTTGGTGCCGATCAGG
>JBFGFG010000228.1:0-4854 GCA_041579655.1 Nitriliruptoraceae bacterium | reverse complement strand
GCGGGACAGCGCTGACTGTGCGGGACAGCGCTGACTCGGTGGGACAGCGCTGTCCGCGCCGCTCAGTCGCGGGTGCGGGACTCGCGCACGACGTCGTGCAGCGCGGCCTGGAACTCGCCGACGATCGCCTGGATCGTGAGCGGGCGTAGCGACGCGGCCAGAGCGCGCAGCCGCTCGCGGGCCTCGGGGCTCGGGTCGTCGTGCTGGGTGAGGATGCGACGGTCGAACACGTCCTGCAGCTCCTCGGCCAGCGCGCGGGCGTGCGTGCGCACCACCATCCCGGCCTCGACCAGCGCGTCCAGCGGTGCGTCGACGGCCAGCATCCGCATCGCGAACTCGAGCTGGGCGTGGCTGAGGTGGACGCGCTCGTCGCCGTCCTGGCGGGTCAGCAGGTTGGCGGCCTCGAGCAGCCGCAGCCGCTCCTCGGTGAGGGGCTCGCCGAGCCGCTCCTCGAGCTCCTCGCGCGTCAGAACCAGCGCCGGGCCGCCGGGCGCCGGGCTCACCAGCGTCGCGACCATCGCCACGGCGTCGGCGTCCGCGTCGTGCGGCACCGCGGAGAGGAACTCCTCGACGGCCGACAGCGTGTAGCCGGCGTCCTGGAGCTCGGCGATCAGCTGCAGCCGGGCGAGGTGGGCCGGGCCGTACAGGCCGGTGCGACCGTCCAGACGAGGCGGCGGCAGCAGCTTCTTGCCGGCGTAGAACCGGATGCGACGCACCGGGATGCCAGCGGCCGCCGCGAGCTCGTCGACGGTCAGCTCGGCCGGCTCCGGCTGTGCCTGCGCATGCGGCTGTGCGCTCAACCTCTGGGCTCCATGGGGCAGGTGGTCCAACGTTACACCACTGGTGTAACGTTGCCTCGTCACGTCCATCCTCGGCTTCAGGAGCTCCCCGTGACCGACGCATTCGTCTACGACGCAGTCCGCACCCCTCGTGGGAAGGGCCGCTCGTCCGGCGCACTCCACACGGTCAAGCCGGTGGACCTCATCACCGGTCTCCTCGACGCGGTCCGCGACCGCAACCAGGACCTCGACGCCTCCCAGATCGACGACCTGATCCTCGGGTGCGTCGGCCAGGTCGGTGACCAGGGTGGCGTCATCGCGCGCACCGCTGCGCTCGCCGCGGGCATGCCCGAGGCCGTCGCCGGCACCACGCTCAACCGCTACTGCGGCTCGGGCCTCGAGGGCGTCAACCAGGCCGCAGCGCGCGTGCGCTCGGGCTGGGAGGACCTCATCCTCGCCGGTGGTGTCGAGTCGATGTCGCGTGTGCCGATGGGCACCGGCGGTGACCCGTGGGCGATGGACCCGATGACCAACATGGAGACGGACTTCGTCCCGCAGGGCATCTCCGCCGACCTGATCGCCACGGTCGAGGGCTTCAGCCGCGAGGACGTCGACGCGTTCGGCGTCGAGTCGCAGGAGCGCGCCGCCAAGGCGTGGGCCAACGGGCACTTCGACCGCTCGGTCGTCCCGGTCGTGGACATCGCCGGCCAGACGGTGCTGGACCACGACGAGCTGATGCGTCCCGGCACCACGATGGAGGACCTCGCCAAGCTGCAGCCGGCGTTCGCGGGCATGGGCGAGATGGGCGGCTTCGACGCCGTCGCGCTCCAGAAGTACACCACCGTCGAGGCGATCAACCACGTGCACCACGGCGGCAACTCGTCCGGCATCGTGGACGGCGCCGCGCTGGTGCTGCTGGGCTCCAAGGAGGCAGGCGATCGCAACGGGCTGACCCCGCGCGCCCGCATCCGCTCCGCCGCGGTCATCGGCTCCGAGCCGACGATCATGCTCACCGGTCCCGCCCCGGCCTGCCGCAAGGCGCTGGACAAGGCCGGCATGACGATGGACGACATCGACCTCGTCGAGATCAACGAGGCGTTCGCCTCGGTCGCGCTGAAGCTGATCCGCGACCTCGGTGCGGACCCGGAGCTGACCAACGTCAACGGCGGCGCTATCGCGATGGGGCACCCGCTGGGCGCCACCGGCGCGATGCTGCTGGGCACGATGGTCGACGAGCTCGAGCGTCGCGACCTCAACACCGCGATGGTCACGCTGTGCATCGGCGGCGGCATGGGCATCGCCACCATCATCGAGCGCGTCTGACCCCGATGTCAGCTGAGGTGGCGCCCACGCGCACCTCAGCTGACATCGATCCGACGCCACCACACCGCTGTCAGCTGAGGTTGCACCCGCGCCACCTCAGCTGACATCGGGTGGGTGGGAGGCGTCCGACACCTCGTACACGTCTGGCGGCTGCGCGCCGCCGAAGCACTCATCAGGATCGAGCCACACATGAGCGACACCACCACCATCAAGTACGCCAAGGACGCCGACGGCGTCGTCACGCTGACCCTGGACGACCCGTCCGCGTCGGCCAACACCATGACCGAGCAGTTCACCAAGGACTTCATCGCGGTCGTGGACAAGCTGCAGGCCGAGGGCGACGAGCTCGCCGGCGTGCTGGTCACCTCCGCGAAGAGCACGTTCTTCGCCGGCGGCAACCTCGATGACCTGCTCTCCGCCGGCCCGGACGACGCCAAGTCGCTGGCCGACGGCGCGAACGCGATGAAGCGTGCGATGCGCACGCTCGAGACGCTGGGCAAGCCCGTCGTGTCGATCATCGACGGCGCCGCGCTCGGCGGTGGGTTCGAGATCGCGCTCGCGACCCACCACCGCATCGCCACGCAGAACAAGAAGATCAAGGTCGGCCTGCCCGAGGTCACCCTCGGCCTGCTGCCCGGTGGCGGTGGCGTGGTGCGCATCACGCGCCTCATGGGCGTCATGGGCGGCCTGATGAACGTGCTGACCCAGGGCCAGCAGATGCCGGTGGCGAAGGCCGCTGAGCTCGGTCTGATCCACGAGGTCACGGCCGACGCGGACGCCGCGCTCGAGGCCGGTCGCGCCTGGATCAAGGTCAACCCCGAGGCGCAGCAGCCGTACGACGTCAAGGGCTACCGCGTCCCGGGCGGCACCCCCGCGCAGGCGTCGTTCCTCGCGATGGCGCCGGCCGTCGGCGGCAACATCAAGAAGCAGCTCAAGGGCGCCGACTACCACGCGCCGAAGGCCATCGCGGCCGTCGCCGTGGAGTCGCTGCAGGTGCCGATCGAGCGCGCGTTCGAGATCGAGACCCGCTACTTCGTCGACCTCGTCTGCAACTCGCCACAGTCGAAGAACATGACGCAGGCGTTCTTCTTCGACCTCCAGGCCATCAACAAGGGCGAGTCGCGCCCCGACGGCTTCGAGCAGCGCTTCGGCACCAAGGTCGCCGTGCTCGGCGCCGGCATGATGGGCGCCGGCATCGCGTACCAGTGCGCCAAGGTCGGCATGGAGGTCATCCTCAAGGACGTCTCGCTGGAGGGCGCCCAGAAGGGCAAGGCCTACTCCGAGGCGCTCGTCGAGAAGGGCGTGTCGCGCGGGAAGGTGACGCAGGAGAAGGGCCAGGCGCTCCTCGACCGCATCACCCCGACCGACGACTACGCGGACTGCGCCGGCGCTGACGTCGTCATCGAGGCCGTCTTCGAGTCGGTCGAGCTCAAGCACAAGGTGTTCGCCGAGATCGAGAAGGTCGTCGCCCCCGACGCGCTGCTGTGCTCCAACACCTCCACGCTGCCGATCACGATCCTCGCCGAGGGCGTGTCGGACCCGAGCCGCTTCGTGGGCCTGCACTACTTCAGCCCCGTCGACAAGATGCCGCTGATCGAGATCATCGCCGGCGAGAAGACGTCGGACGAGACCCTCGCCCGCGCCTTCGACCAGGTGACGCAGCAGCGCAAGACGCCGATCATCGTCAACGACTCGCCGGGCTTCTTCACCTCGCGCGTCATCGGCACCTTCATCAACGAGGCCATCGCGATGGTCGGCGAGGGCATCTCGCCCGTGCTGGTCGAGCGCGCCGGCGAGGCAGCCGGCTACCCGGCGGCCCCGCTGCAGCTGATGGACGAGCTGACGCTCACCCTGCCGCTGAAGATCGAGGGCGAGGCCATCAAGGCCGCTGCCGCTGCGGGCGAGGAGTTCGACCGCCACCCGGGCATGCTCGTCGTCGAGAAGATGGCCAAGGAGCTCGGCCGCGAGGGCAAGTTCGCCGGCAAGGGCTTCTACGAGTACGCCGACGGCAAGCGCGCCGGGCTGTGGAAGGGTCTCGCCGAGAACTTCGGCGGCGACAGGACCATCCCGCTGCAGGACGCCATCGAGCGGATGATGTTCGCCGAGGCGCTCGAGACCGTGAAGTGCTTCGACGAGGGTGTCCTGCGCACGTTCCAGGACGCCAACATCGGCTCGATCTTCGGCATCGGCTTCCCCGCGTGGACCGGTGGCGTGGCGCAGTACATCGACCAGTACGAGGGCGGCACCACCGGCTTCGTCGCCCGCTGCAAGGAGCTCGCCGACGCGTACGGCGACCGCTTCGTGCCGCCGGCGTCGCTGGTCCAGAAGGCCGAGCGCGGCGAGAAGTTCCGCTCCGAGTGAGCCCTCGCTGAGGCAGCACCTCCACGACGCCCCCGCCGTTCTCGGCGGGGGCGCCGTCGTGGTGCACGCGGGTTCGGTGTGCCGTTCGCTGCCTCACAGGCAGCGGGCAGCACACGAGACGCGCCAGACGCCCACGGGTGGCCGCGCCCAACCAGGCGGGGCGGGCACGCCGTCCCTGACGGTGCGACCAGATCACGGGGGGTTCCCTTATACCCCCTAGGGGTATAAGGTCGTGTGGGTAGGGAGGGCTCACGATGGACACGACCCACACGGCAGGCACACACGCGGACCACACGACGCGGACGCACCCCGACGCCCGACACGCGCACGAGCTGGACCACGGTGGTCGCCGGGGCCCTGACCACGGCGGCGGGCACGGGACCGACCACTC
>JBFGFG010000227.1:0-4864 GCA_041579655.1 Nitriliruptoraceae bacterium | reverse complement strand
CAGGTCCACGGCGGTCCGGTCGCTCGGCGACGCGCGATGCTACGGCCCGCCCAACACCGCGCGGGCGACGCGGACGCGGCCCCGGGCGCGGGGGTCAGACGTGGGCGACACGCACGTGTGCCGCCGACGGTGCGCCGTCCGTCTCGTCGTCGACGACCTCGTCGGAGAGCTCCTCGGTGACGCCGCGGCCGCCGAGCGGGTCGAAGCGTCCGGGAGGTGCGGGGCGACCCAGCAGGTAGCCCTGGCCGACGTCGGCGCCCCAGCCACGCAGCACGCCGACCTGCGCCTCGTGCTCGATGCCCTCGGCGATGGTGTCGAGGCCGAGCGCGTCGGCGAGGTCGATGATGCCGCGGGCGATCAGCGCGGTCTGGCCCGCCGACTCGTCCAGCGCGACGGCGTCCACGAACGGCTTGGCGATCTTCAGCACGTGCACCGGCAGGCGGGCGAGGTGCTGCAGCGACGAGTAGCCCGTGCCGAAGTCGTCCAGCGCGATGCGCACGCCGAGCTCGGCCAGCGCGTCGAGCACGGCGGCCGAGCGCTCGATGTGGGACATCACGGCGAACTCGGTGATCTCCAGCAGCAGCCGCTCGGGGGCGAGGCCCGACTCGGCCAGCGCGGCCGCGACCTCGGCGACGATGCGATCGTCGGAGAGCAGCTGCGAGCGCGACAGGTTCACCGAGATGTAGGTGTCGCCCTCCCACTCGCTGGCGACGCGGCACGACTCGCGAAGCACGCGGTGGCCGAGCTCGGGCATCAGGCCGGACTCCTCGGCGAGGTCGAGGAACGCACCGGGGGAGAGCACGCCCTTGGTGGGGTGCTTCCAGCGCAGCAGCGCCTCCGCGCCGACGACCTGCTCGTCGGAGAGGCGCAGCAGCGGCTGGAGGTGGATGCCGAACTCGGCGGCGGCCATGCCGCGCTGCAGGTCGTTGCGCAGGCTGAGCCGCTGGCGGGCCTGCTCGTGCATCGACTGCTCGAACGCGCGGGTGCCGCCGGTGGTGTCGCGCTTGGCCACGTACATCGCGGTGTCGGCGTTGCGCAGCAGCGTCGCGGCCGAGATCGACTCGTCGTCGTCGTGGTGGGCGATGCCGACCGACGAGCCGACGGTGACCGTGGCCTCCTGCAGCTCGAACGGGTCGCCGAGCACGTCGGCGAGACGGTTGGCCACGTGCTCGGCGCCGTCCTTGGTGACGTCGCGCAGCAGCACGGCGAACTCGTCGCCACCGAGCCGTGCGACGAGGTCGGTGACCTTGATCGCGCCCTCGAGGCGACGTGCCACGGCCTGCAGCAGCTCGTCGCCGACGTGGTGGCCCATCGAGTCGTTGATGGTCTTGAAGTCGTCGAGGTCCAGGAACAGCACGGCGGTGCGGTCCGGGTCGGTCTTGAGCTGCTCGTCGACCTCGTTGGTGAAGCGCGCGCGGTTGCACAACCCGGTCAGCGCATCGTGCTCAGCGCGGTGGCGCAACGTCTCCTGGAGGCGGTGCAGCTCGGAGAGCGAGCTCTCGAGCCGCGCCGCGGTGAGCGACGTGGACAGCTGGTTCGCGACGGCCTCGAGCAGCGACTGGTCGCTGCGCGCGAGGTTGTCGAGGTCCCCGAGCCGCTCGGCGGCCACCACGTAGCCCAACGCACGCTCCGGGCCCTGCAGCGGGACCAGCAGCGCGTCCGACGGCACGCCGAGCTCCAGCAGCAGCGGCCGCGGGTCGAACCCGGCACCGTCCGCCTCGGCGAAGCCCGGGTCGCCGGCCGGGATCAACACGCTGCCGGTGCGGTCGAGCCCGGCGACGGCGTCGAGCTCCAGCGGGCTCAGGATGCGGTGCTCGACGGCGTGGGCGGTGTCGTCCATCGCGGTCGCGACCAGGCCGGTCGCGAGCGGGTCGGTCGAGTTCGGTGCCACCACGACGATGGCCAGGCGCACGCTCATGCGCTGGCGGATGGTGTCGGTGAGCTCGGCGAGGCTGGTGTCCACCTCGGCGTCACCCGCCAGCGACTGGGACACCTGGTAGAGGAACGACAGCGAGCGGTTCGCGGTCCGCTGGCGTTCGTACACGCGGTACGCGGAGAACAGCGCGCCGACCGGTAGGGCCAGCAGCAGCAACGCCACCTGGTCCACGGCCATCAGCACGACCACCAGCAGCCCGAGGCTGGCGTTGCCGAGCGAGCCGACGGACGAGCCCATGACCGACTCACGCAGGTTCGCGAGGCCGACACGGCCGTCCATCAACGCGATGACGTGGCTGACGATCACGGCTGAGGTCAGCGAGGTCGTGAGCGCGCCGATCGCGGCGCAGGCCCACACGGCGGGGGTGAGCGCGGTCACCTGACCGGACGGCAGGAAGAGCTGGAACACCAGGATCCCGGCGGCCGTGGAGGTCCACGTCTGCGCGAGGTTGAACGCGAGCTTCAGCGGCGACTGCCGCCGCACCAGCGACAGCTCGAGCAGCAGGCCGATGAACTGCGCGAGCAGCAGCTCGCGGGGCAGCACGAGGAAGAAGCCGAGCGTAAGGGGCAGCTCGGACATCGAGATGGTGTGGCGGTCGCGGCCGATGTCGAGGTGCATCGCCGCGACCTCGGACGCCCCGATCAGCACGGCGAGCAGCAGCACGGGCACGTGCAGCGGCCCGATGGGTGCGTCCGGGGTGGGCATCAGCAACCACCCGGCGGCGCCGGTCACGACGAGGACGCCGAGCACGACGCGGATCGCGTCAAGCCCTCGCATCGACCTCGTGTACGGCACGGCTCGCTCCGGAGTGTTCCTAGGTCATGTCGGCCGGCTGGATCGGCGGTTCACGTCTCTGTCGATGTCCGGTTTGGGCCTGTTCGCGTCGGGGAAGGGCACGGACCGCGCCCTGATCGAGGAGCGCGGTCCGACCGGTGGTGGCCGGGGTCACTCGCCCCAGCGCACGGAGCTCCACGTCGAGCCGCTCCAGGTGCTGCCCGACCAGGTCGAGCCGCTCCAGGTGCTGCCGCTCCAGGTGCTGCCGCTCCAGGTCGAGCCGCTCCAGGTGCTGCCCGACCAGGTCGAGCCGCTCCAGGTGGAGCCGAGCCACGCGTCGCGGTCGAAGGCGCCCGTCACGGTGTTCTCGCCGCTCAGCAGGTTCCCGTTCGCGTCCTCGAGGATGAAGCTGCCACGGTCGCCGTCGAGCGAGCCGGTGCCGTCCGACCAGCCGTGGATCTGCGCGACGTTGCTCGGCGTGGCGATGAGCTTGCCGTCGGGGAACAGGGCGGAGAGGTTGAGCACTCCGTGGCCGTCGCGGGTCGCCGGCACGTTCGTGAGGTCGTACGCGGTCGACGTGAGCATCGCCTTGACCTCGTCGGGCGTCAGCGCGGGTCGCGCCTCGAGCATCGAGGCGACGATGCCGGCCGTGTACGCGGTGGCCTGCGAGGTGCCCGAGCCGAGGATGTAGTCGCCGTTCTCGATCGCCCCGGGGTTCTGCGTGGCGATGAGGGAGTCCTCCGGGATGGCGGCGAGCACCGAGCGGCCGGGGGCCACGAGGTCGGGGTTGCGCACGCCGTCACCGGTTGCGGACCAGCTCGGCACGGAGGCCGCCGAGAGGTCGGACGGGGACGTCACGTCCAGCACGTCAGCCGCGCCCACCGCGATGACGTACGGGTCGATCGCGGGCAGCGACAGCCGACCGAGGGAGTCACCGTGGTTGCCGGCTGAGGCGACCACGACGATGCCGTTGCGCCACGCAGCCTCCACGGCGTACGCCAGCGGGCTGGCTGCGTAGTCGTTGCTCCCGTCGGTCCCGAAGGAGAGCGAGATCACGCGGATGTTCATGTCGTCGGCGTTGCGGTTGGACACGGCCCAGTCGAGGCCGGCGAGCACCTGGGAGATGTCCGCCATGCCGCTGCGGTCGGCGACCTTGACGTCGATGACGCGGGCGTCAGCGGCCGACCCGCTGTAGGTCTTGGTGTTGCCGACGATGATCGACGCCATCGCCGTGCCGTGGCCGTAGCCGTCACGCGACGCGTCGTCGTCGTCGAACGAGAGGTTGACGCCCTGCTTCAGCGACTTGCCCTTGATGACGCGGCCCGGCTTGACGCCGGAGTCGATGATGGCGACGTCGATGCCGGTGCCGTCCATGGGCTCGGTCTTGACCTTGCCCTTCTTCTCGCCCTTCATCATCTTCTGGCCGCCGGTCTTCGTGACGGCGTCGTCAGGGGTGATCCCGCGGTGGCGCTTGTCCAGCTCGCCTGCCTTGGCGGCCAGCTGCACGCGGGCGTCGGCGGTCACCTCAGCGACGCGGCCATCGGCCCGCAGCGCGTCCAGCGCCGTGGCCGGCACACTGGCGGAGACGGCGTCGATGAGGCCGATCTCGAGCTCCACGCTGCCGCCGTGCTCGGCGACCGCGGCGGCGACGGCCACCATGTCGGTGCCGCGGACGATCACGTCCGCGCTCTGGCCGCCCCCGGTGGGAGCGATGGTCAGAGCGAGCGCCCCCGTCAGGATCCCGGTCAGGATCCCGCGTAGCGGTCGGTCGGTGAGCGTCATGGTCAGGCCTCGTGTCAGCAGTCCGCCCACTCCTACGGGTGGATCCGCCACTTTCTGTAGTCATACCAGCACATCGTGACTAGTCCGTGCGTTGCGCGCTCACAGGGGGCCGGTCCATCAGCGTCGCAACGTGCGGATGGCCGCCCCCGGAGGGGCGGCCATCGCGATGCGTGCGGTGGATCACTGGCCCCAGCGGACGCTGGACCAGGTGGAGCCGCTCCAGGTGGAGCCGGACCAGGTGCTGCCCGACCAGGTCGAGCCGCTCCAGGTGCTGCCGGACCAGGTGCTGCCGCTCCAGGTGGAGCCGGACCAGGTCGAGCCGCTCCAGGTCGAGCCCTTCCAGGCCTCGCGGTCGAACGCGCCGACGACGGT
>JBFGFG010000226.1:0-4867 GCA_041579655.1 Nitriliruptoraceae bacterium | reverse complement strand
GGGCGAGCCCGCGTGGGCGCAAGATCGCCATCGGCGCCGGCATCGGCGTCGCCGCCGGCGTGACCGTCACCCTGTACCGCCGCCGCAAGGCCGCACAGGAGCAGGCCGAGGCACAGGCCGACCTCTCCGAGTCCACGCACGGCGTCCCCGGCTGGAACACCCCGGCCGAGGCGTTCGCCGGGCTCGAGGACGCTCCCGACTCCTCCTCGAACCCGACCGAGAAGAGCGAGTCCTCGAAGAACGACGGCTGAGCCCACCTGCGCTGCCCCGGGCTGCGCACCACGAAGTGCGAAGGGCCGACCGTCATGGTCGGCCCTTCGCCGTTGTCGTCGTCAGCCGTTGCGGCCGGCGGGCGTGGTTCCCGTCCGGGCCGCGACCCACTCGCGGAGGAACGTCCGCAGGAACACGACCTCCACGGCCAACACCATGGTGCAGACGAGCAGCAGGATGCCTCCGCGCGAGAACGTGCCGATGCTCAGCTCGCTGAGCGCTGCGAAGAACAGCGACAGCCCGAGCGCCGCTGCAACCCACCCCACGCCGACGGTGAACGCGATGGTGGCTCGGTACGGCAACGACATGTGGGTGCCACGGGAGGTCAGCTGCGACTCCCAGCTCATCCCCTCCCCGGATGGGGCGCCGGTGAGCCGGTTGATCGACACCTCGAGCTCCGACAGGTGCCGGCCGGCCCTCTGCGAGCGCGCGTACTCACCGAGCCAGATGAGCAGCCCGGCCTTGGCTCCTTGGGGAACGAACACGATGGCCACCGCAGCGAGCACCCAGGAGGGCTGGTCGCTCGTCAAGAGGCCTGCGACGACGACGCTCAGCGATGCGAAGGTGAAGTTCACCACCGTCAGGCGGTGGCCGAGCGTGTCGAGGCTCTCCTGACGCAGCAGCTCGTACTCGGCGAGCAGCGCTGTGAGGCGTGCCTCGTCAGACATCCGCCGACCGCCCGAGCATGAGCGTCGCGAAGCCGAGCGCGCTCGCCGCCTCCAGGTTGTGAGCGCGATCATCGACGACGATCGTCCTCGTCGGATCGACCAAGGTCGCGGCGTGATGCAGCAGCCCTGGATCGTCTCGCTTGCGCACCCCGACCTCGCAGCTGACCAGCTCCAGCCCCGGCGTCACCACCGCGTCGAGCTGCAGCGCCCGCCGCTGTCGCTCGTACCAGAAGCTGGTGTTGTCGGTCACGACGCCGACACTTCGGAAGCGCCGTGCGGCCTCGAGGACCTGCGACGCCCACGCCGTGGGGAGCAGCGCCTCCTCCGCGCGCACGCGTACCTCGGCGCTGATGGTCAGGCCCACGGCCTCACCCACGGCGGACCACCACGCATGCTCCTCGCCGGCACTCGTCGAGAAGCGCGGCCACAGCTCGCGGCCGGCGTCGGCCAGGAGGCTCGGTTGGAGGCCGAGCTGGTCCGAGACGCCCGTGCCCGGCGCCAGCAGCAGGTGCTCCCACGGGTCGACGAACAACACGCCACCAACGTCCAGCAACACGACGTCCACGGCGGCCGCGGCCGCCGCCAGACGCTCGATGCCACGATCGACGCCCATACGATCCACCGTCAGTAGGCCCGGCTGAACGTCACACGCTTGCCGTAGGCGCTCGCCTGGTCGCAGCGCACGCAGCTGCCCGTCGCGTCCTCACCGTTGACCAGCACGCAGCGGGGCGTGGCCTTGGTGACGTCCTTGATGTCGTCCTCACACTCCGGGCGACCGCAGTGCAGCACCTCGGCGAAGCCGGTCGCGACCTGCGTCTCGAACGTCGCCCAGTCGTCAACGACAGCCGTGTTCTCGTCCCGGAACGACGTCGCGCGAGCCACGAGCGCGTCGTGGTAGCGGTCGAGCGCCTCGGGCACCCATGTGCGCAGCGCGGTGAGCGCGATCTCCTCCTTCACCGAGCGGCCGTCGTCGTCGACCTCACCGATGCGGTGGGCCACGAGCGCGTTGCCGGCCTCGAGGTCGCGCGGGCCGAGCTCAGCACGCAGCGGGATGCCCTTGAGGATCGCGTCGTTCATCTTGAAGCCGGGACCCTGGTCGCGGTCGTCGACCTCGACGCGGACGCCGGCACTACGCAGGTCCTTCGCGACCGCGTGGGCTGCCTCGACGCAGCGCTCGCCGTCGTCACCGCGACCGATCGGGATGATGACCAGCTGCGTCGGCGCGAGCCGCGGCGGCAGCACCAGCCCGTCGTCGTCGCCGTGGGCGAGGATGACCGCGCCGACCATGCGCGTGGACATGCCCCACGACGTGGTGTGGCACAGCGTCTTGGTGTTCTCCTTGTCGGTGTAGGAGATGTCGAACGCCTGGGCGAAGTTGGTGCCCATGTAGTGCGAGGTGCCGCTCTGCAGCGCCTTGCCGTCGCGCATCATCCCCTCGATGGTGAACGTCTGGACGGCGCCGGCGAACCGCTCGCCCGGCGTCTTCTCGCCCATCACCATCGGGATCGCCGCCACGTTCAGCGCGAAGTCGGCGTACACCTGCCACATGCGCAGCGTCTCCTCCATCGCCTCCTGACCGTCGGCGTGGGCGGTGTGCCCCTCCTGCCACAGGAACTCGGTCGTGCGCAGGAAGATGCGCGGGCGCTTCTCCCACCGCACCACGTTCGCCCACTGGTTGATCAGCACCGGCAGGTCACGGTGGCTGTTGATCCACTTGGAGTACATCTCGCCGATAATCGTCTCGGACGTGGGCCGCACCACGAGCGGCTCACCGAGCTCCTTGCCGCCGGCGTGCGTGACCACCGCGAGCTCGGGCGCGAAGCCCTCGACGTGATCCGCCTCACGCTTGAGGAACGACTCGGGGATGAACATCGGGAAGTACGCGTTCTTGTGCCCGGTGTCCTTGAACATCTGGTCGAGCTGAGACTGGATCAGCTCCCAGATGCCGTAGCCGTACGGCTTCATCACCATCGTGCCCTTGGCGGGACCGTTGTCGGCGAGGTCCGCCTTGAACACGATCTCGTTGTACCAAGCGGAGACGTCCTCGCTCATGGGGGTCGGTCCGTACTTGTTCTGCTTGGCCACGGTGCTGATCCTGCGGGTCTCGGCGGTTGCGCGAGGCTATCGACGCGGCCGCTCCAGCCCGGTGACGGGGTCCTTCTGCCTAGTGTTGGGAGGGGTGCGGACGGGGTGGTTCGGCATGTGGGTCGACGGTGGCGCGTACGAGCGGTTCATGGGGCGCTGGAGCCGGCAGCTCGCTGACCGACTGGTCGAGCAGCTGCTCGCGCAGGGCGCGACACCGGGCCGATGGCTCGACGTCGGCTGCGGGACCGGCTCGGTCACGGCCGCCGCGCTCGCGGGCGGCGTGTCCGAGGTGATCGCTGTCGAGCCGAGCGAAGCGTTCGCGGCAGCGGCCGCAGCGCGCTTCGCGCAGGCACCCGTCACGGTCCACGTCGCCGACGCCACGAGCCTCCCACCCGAGGCGAGACAGCTCGACGCGGTGGTCAGCGCGCTGGTCCTGAACTTCACGCCCGATCCGGCAGCCGCGCTGCGACACGCCAGGGCTGCCCTCGCAACCGGTGGCCTCGGGCTGTTCGCGGTGTGGGACTACACCGACCCGCGGTCCTTCCTGACCCGGTTCTGGGGCCATGTGCAGGACGTGACCGGCGACGCTGCAGCCCGCGACGAGCGGGCGAGCTTCGGCCAGGACGACCTCGCCCGGGCCGCGGCCGAGGGTGGGTGGGACGCCGACGTTCTCGACATCGACGTCATCACGACGTTCGTCGACCACGACGACCTGTGGCAGCCGTTCCTGACCGGTACCGGACCAGCAGGGGCGTGCGTGGCGGCGCTCGAGGATGCGCAACGGGCCGCCGTGCGCGACCGGTTCGTGGCTGACGTGTTCGGAGGTGGCGAGGGGCCGGTCGCGATCCCGTTCCGGGCCATGACGGTGTCGACCACAGCCGATCGCTGACGCTCACTGATGACATAACCGCGAGCCGAACGCGCGCAGGGTGCATGGTGATGTGCGGTTGTAGGCGGTGACGGGCGGGAATGTCACAGGCAGGTGCAACGATGTTCCCGTGCTGCTGATGAGCCGCCCGATCACCGTCGAAGGACCACCATGCGCCAGCCCGACCCCACCCGCGACCCCGCCTCCGGCGGGCCGTCCGCGGGTGCCGTCGAGGGTGAGGTCGCCGAGGGTGTGGCGGGTGTGCTGGGTCGGTTGAGCTGTGCGCTTGATGAGCTGGTCGCGCTGCCGCTGGACGTGCTCGACGGCAGTGAGCTGTCAAAGGTGGCGCAGGGTGTGGCCGGTGCGGTCGCGCGGCTGGACGGCGTGCGGGCACGCGCCGTGTCGGCGGCGGAGGCCGGCGAGGCAGCGCGTGAGTCGGGCGCGGTCGACGGGGCAGCGTGGCTGCAACGTGTGACAGGCGCCACACCCCACGCAGCCGGGCGTGCGCGATCGCTCGGGCAGGCGATGGACGCCGTGCCCACGCTGGCCGAGGCGATGGACGCAGGGTCGGTGGATTCCGAGCAGGCCGCGACGTTGGCGCGTGCGCACAAGAACGGCGTGCTGGAGCCCGAGACCTTGGCCGAGCTGGTGGACGAGGCAGGCCACCTGCCCGCCGGGGCGTTCTCGCGCGAGACCCGCCGCCGCGAGGCCCGCACCGACCAGCACAAGCTCCGCCGTGACGAGCAGCACGCACGCCGACGTCGCCGTGCCCGCTGGTGGATCAACGACCACGGCATGGTCCAGGGCGACTTCTGCCTCGACCCCGTCGCCGGGCAGCTGGTGACCACCGCGCTGGACGCGCTCAACCTCCCAGACCCGGCCGACACCCCCGACGTCGCGATGCGCACCCCCGACCAACGCCGCGCAGACGCGCTGTTCGACATGGCACGCCTCACCCTCGAGCGCGGCGAGACCT
>JBFGFG010000225.1:0-4869 GCA_041579655.1 Nitriliruptoraceae bacterium | reverse complement strand
GGCGTCACCGCGTACGTGCGGCCCGCGCCGAAGGACGACCCGGGCGCGCCCGGGTCGACCCTCACGGTGTCGGCGGACGGGTGGGACCGGGTGCAGCTGACGTACCCCGACGGCCCGCACGACGCCGAGGCGTTCCTGGTGCACCCGGCCACCGGCCAGCTCGCGATCATCACCAAGGAGGCCGATGCCGAGCAGGTGTTCGTGGCACCCGCTGTCCTCGAGCCGTGGCCGGCGGCGAACGAGCTGACGCTGGTCGCCACCTTCACGCTCACGGCGCCTTCGGGGATCGAGGACCCTGGCGACTCCTACGGGCTGGTGACCGGTGCGGACTGGGCACCGGACGGCAGCCGGCTGGCGATCACCACCTACCGGGACGTGTACGAGTACGACGCGGTCGGCACGGACCTCGCGGCGACGATCGCTGCAGGGTCGCAGCGACGCATGGCCCTGCCGCCCGCCACGGCGATGGGTCAGGTCGAGGCCATCGGCTACAGCCGCGACGGCCGCGACCTGATCGTCGTCAGCGAGGACGGCGACAACCTCGAGGCGCGGCGCCCTGCGTACGTGTTCCGCGAGCGCGCGGGCTGAGCTCAGCTCGCCGGCAGCGTGGGGTCCGCGGCGAGCGCCGTGGGGTCGGCACCGAGGCGCACGGCTGCCTCCAGCGCCTGGGCCGCTCGGTTGCCGACGGCGAGTGCGTGCCAGGCCCGGGCCGTGCGAACCGCGAAGTCCGGGTCGGTCGCGCCACGCCGCAGCGCCACCTCGCCGAGCTGGGCGGCGAGCTGGTGCATCCCCTCGGCCTCGGCGCGCTGCTGGACCTCGGCGAGCTGCTCGAGGGAGCCGTTACCGGCGGCGAACCAGTCCCGGGTCGCGTCGGCCTGCTGCTGCACGGTCGGCGGTGCGGGCACGTCGCCGGCCGGCTGCGGCTCGGGGCCCCGCAGGGCCTGCATCGTCTGCCAGTTCTGGAGCGCGAACAGTCCGCCGAACAGCGCCGCGAAGGTCTGGCCGAAGTACAGGCCGACGACCACCAGCAGCCCTGCCGTCACCACACCGACCGCGGCACCACGGCGGTGCCGCGTGCGCTCGTCACCGGGCAGCAGCTGGATCATCGCCTGCCCACCGTCCAACGGCGGGATGGGCAGCAGGTTCAGCACGCTCCAGCCGATCGAGGTGAACACCAGCACCTGCCACGCCTGTGCAGCGACGCCCGCGTACGGACCGGTCGCGTCGCGCACGATGATCGCCGCGATGCCCACCGCGATGCCGACGGCCGGCCCGGCCAGCCCGATCGCGAGCGCCCACGGGCGGGTCCGGCTCCGAGCGGTCGGCATGTATCGGGTCACGCCGCCGAAGCCCGCGAGCTCCACGTGCGGCTCCGCGCCGGCGCGTCGAGCCACCAGCGCGTGGCCGAGCTCGTGCAGCGTGATCGACACCAGACCGATGGCGACGAACAGCACGACCCCGGTCAGGTCTCCGCCGTAACCCAGCACGGCCAGCACCAGCACGACCGACAGCCGCACCGTGATCGGCACGCCGAGCAGGGCGAGCCGTAGCCCGCCTCCGTCGTCACGCCCTGCAGTGCCCATGGGCGTGACGGTACGGCTCAGCCGCCGAGCGGGAGACGGCAGGTGTAGCCAGTGCGCTCGTCGTACAGCGTCGCGGCGTCGAGCAGCGCGCCGTCGATCGCGGGCGCCTCGACGGTGCGCAGCTGCGCGCCCTCGCCGGTGCCGACATCCTCGCCTGCATCGTCGGTCAGGCGCAGCACGTCCATGCCACGCCCGACGTCCGCGACGTACACGTGACCGTCGTGCCAGTAGCTGGCGAAGGCGTTGCCGCCGTTCGGTCGGTAATAGCCGACCTGGCGGATGTCGCGTGGGTCGGACACGTCCAGGAAGCGCACGCCCTGGCCGTAGAACGCGTACGTCAGCAGCGCGTCGCCGCGGTCCTCGAAGTAGTGAGCGCTGGCGCATCCGGTCGCGCCCTCGGCGCCCTCCGGGGTCCAGCTGTCGAGCGCATCGAGCTCGAACGTCTCCGGCGACGTGAAGCCGCTGCCGTCGAGGCTGGAGCGCAGGTCGTAGGTGGCGAAGCGGCCCGACGCGGCGCAGTTCGTGGAGGTGTCCTCCTCGGTGGCGAGCAGCACGTGGCCGACCGAGTCCTCGTCGTCCGGGATGCTGAGGTAGGTCGGGCGCGCCGCGTTGTGCATGAAGCGGCTCGGCGTGGCGGACGTCGGCGTGACGCCGCCGCCGTACGGGACGGGGTCGCAGCCGGTGGCGACGCGGGTCTCACCGGTGGTGGGGTCCAGGTGCTCGCCGTAGGTCCAGTAGCCGTGGATGCCGCCCTCGGAGGAGACCCACGCGATGCCGTCGGCGTCGACCTGCACGTCGTGGGCGTAGCCGGTGCCGCCGTCGGGCATCAGCCCCATGTTGATGGGCTCGGGGCAGGGGACCGGGTTTCGGGGGTCGGTGATGTCGGTCGAGTAGATCGGCCGGCCGTAGGGGTCGCCGAGCTGCTCGGTGCCGTACGGGCCGCCGGTCCAGGTGAAGTCGCACGGGCCCTCGCCACCGCTGACGCAGGTGGTGGTGTGCCCAGCGGGCAGGGTGAACGCGTTGACCGGCACGAACACGCGCGGGTTGGAGACGTCGAAGATCTCGACCTGGCCGAAGAAGCGCAGGCTGGCGGGGGCGACGATGCCGGTGAAGCCGCGCGGGTCGCGGCTGACGAACAGCAGCTTGCGCTCGGCGTCGTAGGTCATGTCCTCGTTCTCCCAGATGTAGTACGGGAGGCTGCCGAGCAGCGCGGGCGCCGTCGGGTCCGAGATGTCGTACGAGAACAGGCCGGCCGCGGTGGTGATGAACGCCACGTCGCCGTCGAACACCATGCCGATGGCCGTCGCGGGCAGCTGCACGTTGGCGACGAACTCGACGTTCTCCGAGATGTCACCGGCCGGCGGGTCGGGCAGCTCGTGGGCGTTGCCGGAGCTCCCGGCGAACGGCATCGGGGCTGCCGCGACGAGCGCGGCGGTGGCGAGGGCGGTCAGGACTCGGGGTGCACGCAACGCGTCAGCTCCGGTGGTGGTCGACCCTCGGGGTCTTCGTCGTCGAGCACCACACCTCCTGCACCACACCTCCTGCCACCGCTCGTGATCCGAGCTCAGGCGATAGCGGCCTCGCCCGCGAGCCGCGCCTGCCGCTGGCCTGCCAGCCGCTGGGTGGTCGGGGTGCCGTGCTGGAGCAGCTCGCGAAGCGTCTCGTCGTCGGCGTCCACGGCCAGAGCGACGATCTCCCGCACCACGTCGTGCATGCGCTGCTCGGTGCCGCCGGCCACGTGTCGACGCACCCAGCCGACCTTCCCGATCCGGGCTGCCGTCCCGCCCCACCAGGCGTCGGTGGTGACGCCCACACGTGCGACGCTGCTGGTCGGGCCGGCGGGCAGCAGCTCGAGCTCGCCGTGCAGCCCGGGCGGCACGTCCTTCAGACCGCTGAGGTCGAGCGACCCTGCGCGTCGGTCGTGGTCGATGGTGGCCGGGACCGGAGCGTCACCAGCGACGGCCTGCATCGTCTCGGTCTGCTCGAGCAGCACGTGCTGCGTCCCGCGGCCGTGCACGGTCAGGTCGAGGTCACTGACCTCCGCGACGCAGCGAAGCAGCAGCCGCCAGACGTCATCGCTGGGATGGGGGACCGTGATCTCGGTCCACACGGTGCCTGCCATCGTCGCTCCTCGTGGTCGCCAGCATGCCCCGGAGCCCCGCCTCCCAGACATGCAGGCTGGTTGGCTGGCCCGCACCGACCCCGGAGCGAACCTTGTCCTGCACGCCCGAGCACCGCACGGCCCTCGCGCCGCAGCTCCGGCTGCCGCTGGACGAGGCCAGGGTCCGGCTCGGGGCCTTCGTCGACACCATGCGAACCCGGCGCTCGATCCGCGAGTTCTCACCCGACCCGGTGCCGGTCGATCTCGTCGAGCGTGCGGTGCTGGCAGCGTCCCGGGCACCCAGCGGCGCGAACATCCAGCCGTGGCGCTTCGTGCTGGTGCAGGACCCCGACGTCCGTCGCGCGGTGCGGGACGCTGCGGAGGCCGAGGAGCGGGAGTTCTACGAGCGCCGCGCCACGCCCGAGTGGCTCGAGGTGCTCGCCCCGCTCGGCACTGACGCGACCAAGCCGTTCCTGACCGACGCGCCGCACCTGGTCGTGCTGATGGAGGTGCACGCCAGCGAGACAGAGCCGAAGCCGTACTACGTCAAGGAGTCCGTCGGCATCGCGCTCGGGTTCTTCCTCGCGGCGCTGCACCACGCGGGTCTCGCGACGCTGACGCACACGCCGAGCCCGATGGGGGTGCTGACCGAGGTGCTCGGCCGGCCCCGCAACGAGCGCCCCTACGTGGTGTTGCCCGTGGGGTGGCCCGCCGATGGTGCCGAGGTGCCTTCGATCGGCCGCAAGTCCCTCGACCAGGTGCTGGTCCGCGTCTGAATCGCGTCCTGGAGCGGGTCGCCGAGCGTGTGCGGCCTGGCGCCCTCCGGCTTGACCGGGAAGCCCGGCAGGTGCGCCATCGCGGCGAGGTCCCGGTCCCGCAGCAGGATCGAGGGGTCGGCGCCGAGCGCGACGGCGCGGCGCGCGTAGGTCACGGCCTGCTCGCCGTGGCCGAGCGCCGCGAAGCTGCCAGCCGTGAGCAGAGCGAGGTCGTGGAAGCTCCAGCCACGGCCGAGCGCGGCGATGCCGATGTCTGCGGCGGCGCCGTGGTCGAGCACGGCGCGGGCGGCGCGCTGCGCTCGGACCGCCACGTCGAGCCCGTCGCAGCCGGCCTCGATGCGACGTCGGATGGCCTGGAAGTCGCCGGCGGCAATCGCGTCGTCAGGCCGCTGACCGATCGCCCGGTCGC
>JBFGFG010000224.1:0-4873 GCA_041579655.1 Nitriliruptoraceae bacterium | reverse complement strand
TCATCTGCAGCACGGGAGCATCGTTGCACCTGCCTGTGACATTCCCGCCGTTCACCGCCCACAACCGCGCATCACCATGCACCCTGCGCACGTTCGAGCGACCACGCGCAGCAGTCCACGCGCACGCGTCGGTCACGAACGCCGCGCGACCGAGGCCCGAGACCGCCGCATCGGCGCAGGGCCGCCGAGACCGCGGCCGTCGGGGCTGCCTCGGCGGCTGAGTAGCCTCCCGCCTCCGACCCCACGCTGACGACCATGGCCAGACGGTGATCGACCGCACCATCCCCGACGCGACCGTCGCACGGTTGCCGCTGTACCTGCGAGCCCTCGCTGCCTCGCAGGAGCTCGGGGTCGCGACGGTCTCCTCGGAGTCGCTGGCGGCCGAGTCCGGCGTCAACCCGGCGAAGCTCCGCAAGGACCTGTCGCACCTGGGCTCGTTCGGTACGCGCGGCGTCGGCTACCGCGTGGACGAGCTGATCGAGGGCATCTCTGACGCGCTCGGGCTGATCGACGAGCGCTCGGTCGTGCTGGTCGGGCTCGGCAACCTCGGGCAGGCGCTGGCTGCGTACGGCGGGTTCGAGGACCGTGGCTTCCACATCGCAGGGCTGCTCGACGCCGACCCCGCACGCGTGGGCACGAAGGTCGGCGAGCGCGTGATCGAGGACGTGGCCGACCTCGAGAAGATCGTCGTCGAGCGCGACGTGAGCATCGCCGTGGTGGCGGTCCCCGCGCCCGCCGCGCAGGACGTGGCCGACCGCCTGGTGCACGCCGGCGTCACCGCGATCCTCAACTTCGCCCCGACGCATGTCGATGTGCCTGAGGCCGTCACGTTGCGCAAGGTCGACCTCTCGGTGGAGCTGCAGATCCTGTCGTTCTACGAGCAGCTGCACGCCGGGACGGACGGGCGCCGCTGACCGGTACCGTCCGGGGTGCCGTCCGTCCACGTCGTCGCAACGAACGACGTCCACGGGCCGCTCGTGCCACCCGCCCTCGGAGCTGACTTCCGGAGCCACGTGTCCATCCTGCTGCTCGGTGTCGACCACCAGCGCGCCCCGCTGGCGCTGCTGGAGCGTCTCGCGGTGCCCGCAGACCACGGCCGCAAGGTCGTGCGCGAGCTCGCGGACCTCGACCACGTGCTCGAGGCGGCGGTCGTCTCCACCTGCAACCGTGTCGAGGTGTACGTCGACCTCGCGCGCTTCCACGACGGCTACGACGTCGTGGTCCAGTGGATGGCTGAGCGCGCCGGCATCACCCGCCACGAGCTCGAGCCGATGCTCGTCGCGCTGGTCGACGAGCAGGCGGCCGGTCACCTCTTCGGCGTCGCTGCAGGCCTCGACTCGATGGTCGTGGGCGAGCAGCAGATCGCGATGCAGGTCAAGGCGTCGATGGAGGATGCGCGCGAGGAGGGCACCGCCGGGCGGATGCTCCAGCGCATGTTCCGTCAGGCCGTGCGTGTCGGACGCCGCGTGCGCCGCGAGACGAGCATCGGCGACGGTGCCCGCTCGATGGTGGACGTCGGCCTCGAGGCCGCGGAGCAGCGCCTCGGCAGCGACTTCCAGGGCCGTCGCGTGCTGGTGGTCGGTGCCGGCGAGATGGGCGCGCTCAGCGTCGACCGACTCATCGCGGCAGAGGCCGGCAGCATCGCGGTGTGGAACCGCAGCGGTGACAAGGCGCAGCGCCTCGCGGCCCGGGCCGGTGGCACGGTCGTGGCGCTGGACGGACTGGCCGCGGCGATCGCCGACGCCGACGTCGTGGTCTGCACCACCGGCGCTCCGGAGCCCGTCATCACGCTCGACCTGCTGCGGGACGCCGTCGTCGCCCGTGACGCGCGCCGCCTGGTGCTGCTCGACCTCGCCGTGCCGCGCAACGTCGCGCCGGAGGCCGCAGCGCTGCCCGGCGTCACCATCGTCGACGTCGCGGCCGTCCGTGAGGTCGCCCAGCTGGGCACCACGGGCGAGGTCATGGCCGACGCCCGCACGCTGGTGGACGACGAGGCCCTCGGCTTCCGTCGCTGGCTGCGTCAGATCGAGGTCGAGCCCACCATCCGCGCTCTGCGTGAGCGCGCCGAGACGGTGCGCGTCGAGGAGCTCGGCCGGCTCGGCTCGCGGCTCTCGTCGATGACCGACGAGCAGCGCCAGGCGATCGACGTGCTCACGCAGGGCATCGTCAACACGCTGCTGCACCAGCCCACCGTGCGGCTCAAGCGCCTCGCGGACAGCGGTGCCGACCACCACACCTCGGTGCTCGCCGAGCTGTTCGACCTCGACGTCCCGACGGACATCGACGTCGACCTCGAGGCCGACGCCACCCCGGACGCGTCCACCGACACCGCCTCGTGAGCCGCCCTTGGCGGGTCGCCACGCGACGCAGCGCGCTCGCGCAGGCCCAGGCGGGTCAGATCGCTGCCCAGCTCGCCGAGGCGACGGGTCGTCCCGCCGAGCTGGTGCCGATGGCGACCACCGGTGACGAGAACCCGGACCGCGCCATCGGCGCGTTCGACGCCAAGGGCATCTTCGTCGACAAGACCCGCGAGTCCGTGCTGCGCGGCGACTGCGACTTCGTCGTGCACTCCTACAAGGACCTGCCGACCGAGCCCGCCGACGGCCTGGTCATCGGCGCCGTCCCGCACCGTGCCGACCCCCGTGACCTGCTGGTCACCCGTGAGGGCCTGACGCTGGCGGCGATTCCGCGCACGCACCCGTTCACCGTCGGCACCTCCTCGAACCGTCGTCGCGCGCAGCTGGCCAAGCACCGTCGTGACCTGCTGCTGCAGCCGCTGCGCGGCAACCTCGACACCCGGCTCGGCAAGGTGGCCAACGGCGACCTCGACGCGGTCGTCGTGGCGCTCGCCGGCGTGCAGCGGCTCGGGCCGGTGCAGCACGCCGTCAAGGCAGTCCCGCTCGAGCCCGGCGAGATGCTGTCGGCTCCGGCCCAGGGCGCGCTCGCGCTGGAGTGCCGTGGCGACGACGAGGACACGCTGGCTGGCCTCGCGCTCGTCGACCACCGCGAGACCCGCCTGTGCGTCGAGGCCGAGCGGCACTTCCTCGCCGCGCTCGCCGGTGGCTGCACGGCGCCGATCGGTGCGCTCGCGCGGCTGGTGACCGGCACGGTGGACAACGGTCGTATCGAGCTGCTCGGGCTGGTGGCCGCCCCCAGCGGCAGCCGCGTGCTGCGTGCCTCCCACGAGGCCGCGGTGCACGCCGGCGAGTCGCTGGGCCGCACGCTGGCCGCGACCCTGCTCGGTCAGGGCGGCGACGAGATCCTCGCCGCGCTCGACCGGGGCTGACGAGATGCCGGGCCCGGCCGACGCGCTCGCCGACGTCCTGCGCGGCATCGCCGGCTCGGCCCCGACGCCCGGTCGCGTCCACGTCGTCGCCGTGCCGCGCTTCGACCCCGGCGTGACCTCCGTGCGGGCCGCCGTGGTCGTCGCGGGCGCGGACGTGCTGCGCGTGCCGGCCGAGCTGCCTCCCGACGTGCTGTCGGTGCTGAGCTCGGCGCCGCGGACGGCCGGCAGCCTCGCGACCCTGCGCGCGGCCGACGTCCCGCACGACCGCGTGCTGGTGCAGCTGGTCGCCACCGCGATGCAGACGGCGCCGGCCGTCGTCGCGGAGGTCGCCCGCCTGCGTGCCGAGGGTGTCGTGGTCGAGGTCGTGGCCTCCACCGGTGAGGTCGACGCCGCGCTCGTCGCGGCTGGCGTGGCCCCCGGCGTCGCGCGCACGACCGAGGACGGTCGCCTCGACGTCGCGGTGCTCGCCGCCGACCGACCGGACCTCGACGACTGGCGGGCGGGGCTGCGGGCTCGTGGCCACCTCGACCACACGCCGGCGGTGCTGGTCACGCGAGCCGGGACGCCGCACCAGCGCGCCCGCGCGATCGCCGTGCGCGACCTCGTGGAGCTCGTGGTGCCGGGCCCGGTCGTGCTGGTGGTCGGGGACGGCGTCGGCGGTCCGGCGTCCTGGCGCGACGACCTCCCGCTGGCCGGGATCACCGTGGCGAACCCGCGCGCCACGCACCAGGCGACGCAGCTCACCGCCCGGCTGCGGAGCCTCGGGGCAGAGGTGCTGCACACGCCGCTGCTGGCCGTCGAGCCGGGTGACGCCGCAGCGCTGCAGGCTGCGGTCCACGACCTCGCCCAGCGCAGCTACGAGCTGGTCGCGCTGACCTCGGCCAACGGCGTCACGGCGCTCGCCGACGCGGTCGATGCAGCGGGCCTCGACGCGCGCGTGCTCGGTGGCGTTGCCACCGTCGCGTGCGTCGGCCCCGGCACCGCCCAGACGCTGGCCGACCGGCTGTCGGTCCGCGCCGATCTCGTCGCCGAGCTGCACACCGCCGCGGGGTTGGCTGACGCCATCGGGCCGCCGCCCACGCCGGGCGCGCGCGCCCTGCTGCCGCTCGCGGCCGGAGCCAGCGACGTGCTGCGTGCGCAGCTCGCCAGCGCCGGCTGGGACGTGACCCTCGTGGAGGCGTACCGCACCGTCACGCGCCCGCTGAGCGAGGCCGCAACGGCGGTGCTGGCCTCCGGCGACGTGGACGTGGTGCCGGTGCTGTCCTCGTCGATGGGGCGGGCGCTCGTCGAGGCCGGCCGGAAGCACGGGATCCGCGCGGCGCTGGTGAGCATCGGTCCGGTCACCACCGCGACGCTCGCGGAGCTCGGCGTCATGCCGCTCGTCGAGGCAGACAGCAGCGACCTCGACGGGCTCGTCGCGGCGGTCGAGCAGGCTGCGGTGATGCTCGGCGGCCGGGGCCGCTGAGCAGACGGGTCGCCGAAGGCGGGGCACCCTCCTCAGGACGCGGCCCCCCACGCGTTTCTGGAGCAGGAAATGTCCGTCAGCGCCGACCATGCACCGTTGGTCGACCCCAACGACCCGCTCGC
>JBFGFG010000223.1:0-4878 GCA_041579655.1 Nitriliruptoraceae bacterium | reverse complement strand
TGGAGGAGCGGCAGGTCAGCGTCGAGGGGACGCCGCGCCCCCTGCCTGATCCGTTCCTGGTCATCGCGACCCAGAACCCGGTCGAGCAGGAGGGCACCTACCCGCTGCCGGAGGCGCAGCTGGACCGGTTCCTGATGAAGCTGACCGTCGGCTACCCGTCGCTGGAGGAGGAGGACCGGATCCTCGAGCGGCACGACGCCGGGCTCGACCCGCACGACCTGCGGCACGTGCGCGCCGTCGCGGGCGCGGCCGACCTCGCCGCAGGTCGCGCGGCCGTGCAGGCCATCGAGGTCGACCCTGCCGTGCGGCGCTACGTCGTGGAGCTGTGCCGCGCGACCCGGACCGCGCCGGCCGTCTCGCTGGGGGTGTCGCCGCGTGGCGCGACGATGCTGCTGCACAGCGCCAAGGCCTGGGCGTGGCTCGCCGGTCGGAGCTTCCTGACACCCGACGAGGTCAAGGCGGTGGCGCGACCCGCCCTGCGCCACCGCGTGCTGCTGCGGCCGGAGGCGGCGCTGGAGGGCGCGACGGTGGACGGTGTGCTCGAGCGGGTGCTCGCCTCGGTGCCGGTCCCGCGATGAGCGCTGCACCGGCAGCGTCCGACGGTCCGCAGCCGGCGGACCGACCGGCCCGGTTCAGCCGTGGCTGGTGGACGATGCTCACCCCGCGGCCGACCGCCGTGGCCGTGGTCGCGTTCGCCGTGTGCATGATCGCCACACCGTTCGTCACCCGCCCGGTCGGGCCGGCCCTCGCTGCGGCGGTGGTGGCGGGCGTGCTGCTCGACGCTGCGCTGACGCTCGCGCCCTGGCGCGTTGCCGTGCGACGGGAGTCGCCGGCCGTGGTCGTGCTCGGCCGCTCGGCGCAGCTGCGCTGGACGCTGGACGCGGGTGCTCGACACGGGCAGGTGCGCAGCTGGTTCGAGGACGCGCTGGCTCCGTCGCTGGGCGTCGGTCGCCGACGCCACGCCGTGCGGTTGCGGCCAGGCGCCACCAGCGAGGTGCTCGACGAGATCACACCGTGGCGACGAGGCACGTTCCAGCTCGGCGAGATCGCCGTGCGGGTCGCCGGACCGCTCGGTCTCGCGACGCGCCAGCACACCCGCGTGATCACCGACACCCTCGAGGTCCACCCCGCGTTCCCGTCGCGCGACCGCACCCTGCTGCGGCTCGAGCGCGAGCGGCTGCTGACGGCCGGGGCGCACCTGTCACGGGCGATCGGTGGCGGCACCGACTTCGACCACATCAGCGAGTACCGACCCGGCGACGACGTGCGCCGGGTGGACTGGGCGGCGACGGCGCGGCGCGGGCACCCGGTGGTGCGCCGTTACCGCGTCGAGCGGGACCGCACGGTGCTGGTGCTGCTCGAGCACGGCCGCGCGTCGGCCACGGTGGTGGACGGCGTGCCGCGGCTCGACCACGGCATGGACGCGGCGATGGCGCTGCTGACCGCCGCGACCGAGGTCGGGGACCGCGGCGGCCTGATGGCGTACGCCGGCAGCGTCACCGCGACCGTCGCACCGGCCCGGCGAGGCGATCAGGTCGCCCGCGCCGCCCGGTCGCTGCACACGCTCGAGCCGCAGCTGGTGGAGGCCGACCACCGGCGCGCGTTCGCCACCGCCGCCGCGCAGCAGCGCCGGCGCGCGCTGCTGGTGATCATCACCGACCTCGGTGCCGCCGCAGCCGTGGACGGGCTGACCGCGGCGCTGCCGGTGCTGACCTCACGACACGAGGTGGTGGTCGCCTCCGTGCGGGACCCGGCGGTCGAGCAGGTCGCCGACCACAGCCCCGACGACGCGCTCGCGGCGCACCAGGCCGCTGGGGCGGCACGGGTGCTGGAGCGTCGCCGGACCGCCGCCGCGCGGGTGAGCGCGCTGGGGGCGCGGGTGATCGACGCGCCGCCGCTGGTGGTGGCCGAGCAGCTCGTGGACCTCTACCTCGACCTGAAGGGCCGCGGGCGCGCCTGAACGGCAGGAGCCGCCGCGGCATCGCTGCGCACCCGCTCCCACACGCCCGAGCTGGCGATGCGGTCGCCGACGACGCGCGCACCCCCGGCCGGTCCGCGTCGCGCGGCGAGCTCGGCGGCAGCGTCGCGGCCCCGCACCACGACGGGCACGACGAACGCCAGCAGCGCCAGCGCGCCGATCGAGATCTCGACCGTCGCCGGCCACGACCGCGGCGTGACGAAGCCCTCCAGCAGCGCAGCGAGCACGAACGCCACCACGAGGCCGAGCATCACCACCGCCGCGCGCTGGCCCTCCTCGGCGAGCGCCTCGCCACGGCGCCGGTCACCGGGGGCCAGCAGCGCCCAGCCCAGCCGGAGCCCGGCCGCGCCCGAGACCACGATCGCCGACAGCTCGAGCAGCCCGTGGGGGAGGATCGAGGTCCAGAAGATGTCCGGCCGCCCGTAGGCGTGGATCAGCCCGCCCGCGACGCCGACGTTGAGGCCGTTGAACGCGAGCACGTACAGGGTGGGCAGCCCGCCGAGGATGCCGGCGCCGAACGCGAGCACGCCGACCTGGATGTTGTTGGTGCCCACCAGCGCCGCGAACACCGGGTTGGGGTTGTCGGTGTAGTAGTCGACGAAGTCTGCCTCGACGAACTGCTGCAGCTCGGCCTCGGAGCCCAGCGTCGGCAGCGCGCGGTCGTCGGTCGCCACGAACACGCCGAGCAGCAGCGCGGGCACCACCAGAGCGATCGCGGCGATCAGGATCTGCAGCCGGATGCTCCACACCGCAGCCGGGAACTGCACCAGCGCGTACTGCCGTACCGCCCCACGGGAGCGCGCAGACGTGCCGTACACGACCGACGACCCGTCGGCCACGAGCCGCGTGAGCTCGCCGGTCAGCGCGGGGGAGAGCTCGCTGCTGCGTGCCGCCGCGAGGTCCGCGGATGTGTCGAGGTAGCCGTCCACGAGCTCGTCGAGCTCGTCAGGCTCCAGCCGCGAGGGCGTCCGTGACGCGCGTGAGGTCAGCGCAGCGAGGCGCGCCCACGCGGGACGACGACGGGCGAGCAGGTCGTCGATGTCCGTGGTCCACCCCTGTGTACGGTGCCGCGCAGCCTAGGAGCGACGGGGACACAGGTGAGCGATGACCGGCTGGTGACGCCCGAGGCGGTGCAGCTCGACCTGCCCACGGCGACGGTCGCGACCCGCGCGCTGGGGCGCCTCCTGGACCTGGTGGTCCAGGGGACGCTGCTGATGCTGGTGCTCACGGGCATGGCGCTCGTCGAGCTCGGGGACGGCACGGTCTCGCTGGTGATCATCCTGATCGCGATCTTCCTCATCAGGCTCGCCTACCCCGTGCTGCTGGAGACACGGTGGGGTGCCACGCTCGGTCAGCGCGCGATGGGTCTGCGCGTGCGCACCACCGACGGCGGACCGATCCGGGCGCGTCAGGCCGTCGTGCGCGCGGCCGTGGGCATGTTCGAGATCGAGATGACGCTCGGCCTCCTGGCGTTCATCGTGGCGGCGTCGCGGCGGGACGGTCGGCGGCTGGGCGACATCGCCGCCGGGACCGTGGCGCTGTCGGTGCGCGTCGGCACCGCGCCGGCGCAGCGGCTGGAGGTCACCACCCCGAGCGCGCTGCGCGGCTGGGCCGCCGCCGTGGACCCGTCCGGCATGGACCAGCCCCGTCGTGTGGCGTTGCGGCGCTACCACGAGCGCGCGGGCGCGATGCTGCCGGAGGCGCGCGACGCCATCGCCACGCCGCTCGCGCAGCGGCTGGTCGCCGACCTCGGGCTCGGCTGGCCCACGCCTGCCAGCGCGCACGACGTGCTGTGCGCCATCGCCGCGTCCGTCGCGACGAGCCCAGCACCCGCGCCGCGCTCTACCCCGGGCCAGATGCTGCCGCCCGAGATGCCACAGCCCCCGAGCGCACGGCCCCCGAGCGTGCCGCCAGAGGGCGCGGCACCGCAGGGCGTGACGCCGCCGCCGGGCGGCTTCCGCCCGCCGGCGTGACGGGTCGCACCCTCGACCTCGGTCCCGCCGCCGCTCTCCGTTAGGCTCCCTGACCGGCCGGGGACGAGGACCGCAGGTGAGCTACGAGGTGCGGTTGGAGGGGTTCGAGGGTCCGTTCGACCTGCTCCTGCAGCTCATCGCGCGTCGCAAGATGGACGTCACCGAGCTCGACCTCGCCGAGATCACCTCCGACTTCCTCGCGCACATGACCGAGCTGGCCGAGGTCGACCTCGAGACCGCGACCCGGTTCCTCGTGGTCGCCGCGACGCTCATCGAGCTCAAGGCAGCCCGCCTGCTGCCGAGCGAGCACCGCGAGGAGGTCGAGGACCTGCTCGCGGAGGCCCGCGACCTGCTGTACGCCCGGCTGCTGGAGTACCGCGCCTTCCGGGCCGTCGCCGACGACCTCAGCGAGCTGGTGAGCGCGAGCGAGCCGTTCGTCGGTCGCGAGGTGCCGCTCGAGGGCCGCTTCCGGCGGCTGGTGCCCGACACCACCCTCGGCGTCGACGTGCACGTCATCGCGCGGCTCGCGGCGCTGGCCACGGCCCCACCCCCGGTCGAGGTCGTGGACCTCGCCCACGTGCGGCGCGCCACGCTGTCGATCCGCGACGCCACCGCCGCGCTGCTGCAGCGGCTGCGCGAGTGGGAGGGCACCGGCAGCTTCGCGGCGCTGACCGACGGCCGCGAGCGTCACGAGCGGGTCGTGTTCTTCCTCGCCGCGCTCGAGCTCTACAAGCTCGGCCACCTCGACCTCGAGCAGCCGGACCTGTCCGGCCCGCTCAACGTGCGCACCACCAGCGGTGGGCGCGACATGCTGAGCATCGCGGACGGCAACCTCGACGGCATCGAGGAGCTCGACGAGTACGACGGTGGCGCCGACCTCGACAGCACGCCGAGCGAGCCCGGGGCCGAGCCCGAGGCCGTGCTCGA
>JBFGFG010000222.1:0-4906 GCA_041579655.1 Nitriliruptoraceae bacterium | reverse complement strand
CGCGAGCCGCCGACGCCCGACGTTGATCGCGCGCAGGAACACGACGTGGGTCGCGTCCTGCGCTGCCTGGCTCACCGGGGCAGACGCTCGTTGAGGTAGCTCGACAGCTTGTCGATCGAGACCCGCTCCTGCTCCATCGTGTCGCGGTCGCGCACGGTGACGGCGCGGTCGTCGATGGTGTCGAAGTCGACCGTCACGCAGTACGGCGTGCCGATCTCGTCCTGGCGGCGGTAGCGACGACCGATCGCCTGCGTCTCGTCGTAGTCGGTCATGTGGTCGACCTTGATGATGTCGAACACCTCCTTGGCCGTCGGCGTGAGCTCGTCCTTCTTCGACAGCGGCAGCACGGCGACCTTGTACGGCGCGAGGCGCTTGTCGAGCTTCAGCACCGTGCGCTCCTGCATCTCGCCCTTCGCGTCGGCGACCTGCTCGACGGTGTAGGCGTCGAACAGGAACGCGAGCGTCGCGCGGGTCGCGCCGGCGGCCGGCTCGATCACGTAGGGGTGGTAGCGACGGTCGTTCGGCTGGTCGTAGTAGGTCAGGTCCTGACCCGAGGCCTCCTGGTGCGCCTTCAGGTCGAAGTCCGTGCGGTTCGCGATGCCCTCGAGCTCGCTCCACTGCATCGACGGGTCCGGGAAGAAGTACTCCACGTCCACGGTGCGCTTGGCGTAGTGCGACAGCTCGTCGCCTTCGTGCTCGCGGATGCGCAGGTTCTCGCGACGGATGCCGAGCCCGACGTACCAGTCCATGCGGTCGGCGATCCACCTGTCGTGCCACTCCTCGTCGGTGCCCGGCTCGACGAAGAACTCCAGCTCCATCTGCTCGAACTCGCGCGTGCGGAAGATGAAGTTGCCCGGCGTGATCTCGTTGCGGAACGACTTGCCCATCTGGGCGATGCCGAACGGCGGCTTCTTGCGGCTCGCGCGCTGCACGGTCGCGAAGTTCACGAACATGCCCTGCGCCGTCTCGGGGCGCATCCACACGGTCGAGCCCTCGGACTCGACGGGACCGGAGTTCGTCTTGAACATCAGGTTGAACGCCTGCGGGTCACCGAGCGCGTCCTCGCCGCAGTCGGGGCACACGATGTGGCCCTCGGCGAGCTCGGAGCCGAGCTGGGCCTCGCGGATGTGGTCCTCGCGGTTGCGCTTGCCGCACTTGCCGCACTGCACCAGCGGGTCGGAGAAGTTCTCGAGGTGACCGGACGCCTGCCACACGTCGGTCGGACCGAGGATCGCCTGCTCCATGCCGACGACGTCGTCGCGCAGCTGCACCATGTGGCGCCACCACTGCCGCTTGACGTTCTCCTTGAGCTCGACACCCAGCGGGCCGTAGTCCCAGGTCGAGCGCACACCGCCGTAGATCTCGGCGGTCGGGAAGATGATGCCCCGACGCTTGCAGAGCTCGACGATGGTCGCGAGCTCGACCGTGACGGACGGGTCGGCCGAGGTGGCCGTGGACGTGTCTGGGGCGTCGCTCATGCGGCGTCCTCCTGGTGCTGGTGGGGTTCTGGATGACGTTGCCGGAGGCTACACCCGACGCCAGCGACACCACTGTGCTTCGCTGCCATCCCCACCACCTCCCGGAGCACCGATGGACCTCGGCCTGCACGGCAAGCACGTCGTGGTGACGGGCGCGAGCAGCGGGCTGGGCCTCGCGACGGCGCAGGTGTTGGTCGAGGAGGGTGCGCGCGTGACGCTGGTCGCCCGCGACCGCGACAAGCTGTACGCCGCGCTCGCGACGCTGGACGACGCCGCGCATCCCGTGGTCGTGGACCTCACGGACGCCGACGCGCCGCAGCGGATCATCGAGTCGGCCACCGCGGAGCACGGCCGCATCGACGGGCTGTTCGTGTCGCACGGCGGCCCGCCGCCCGGATCTGCACACGGCCTGAAGGACAAGGCGCTGGACAAGGCGCTGGACGTCGCGCTGCGCGCACCGCTGCGCGTCGTGCGTGACGTCGCGGCCACGATGGAGTCCGGCGGGTCGATCGTGGTGCTGACCTCGACCTCCAGCGTCCAGCCGATCGAGGGCCTCGCGTCGTCGAACCTCACGCGCAGCGCGATGTGGGGCTACGTCAAGACCCTCGCCGACGAGCTCGGTCCTGCAGGCGTGCGCGTGAACGCGCTGCTGCCGGGTCGCTACGACACGGCCCGGCTACGTCAGCTCGAGGACGTCATCTCGATGCAGAGCGGCGCTGCCCGGGCGCAGGTGCGTGGCGACGCGGTCGGCCGCATCCCGCTGCGGCGCCTGGGCCGGCCCGAAGAGCTCGGACGGGTCGGGGCGTTCCTGCTCTCCCCCGCCGCCAGCTACGTCACCGGCGCCGCGTGGGCCGCCGACGGCGGCGCGATCCGCGGGCTCTGAGCCGACGGGGCAGCGGGATGAACTCGCGGACACATGACGTTCTGCCCTGACCACGGCCGCGACCTGGCTGCCTACCCTGCGGCCGTCCACGCCCGACCTGGACCACGAGGAGCACGCGTGTCGATCACCCTGCCCGGCGAGCTGCCGACCGTCGCCGAGGCGGCCGGCTCCGAGGTGCTGCTGCGTCGCTTCCTGCAAGGCCTCCCGGCCGTCGACGCCGTCGGCCTCGAGAAGCGCGTGGACACCCTCGCGACGCGGTCCATCAAGAAGGACGCCAAGCTGCGGGCGATCGACGCGGCGATCGCGATGGTCGACCTGACGACGCTCGAGGGCCAGGACACCCCCGGCAAGGTCCGCGGACTGTGCGCCAAGGCGCGCATGCCCGACCCGGCCCAGCCGGACGCACCCCACGTCGCCGCGATCTGCGTCTACCCGGACCTCGTGGCCACGGCCGTCGACGCGCTGGGCGACTCGGGCGTGGTCGTCGCGTCGGTCGCGACCGCGTTCCCGGCCGGACGCTCCTCGATGGAGGTCAAGCTCGCCGACACGCGCATGGCGCTGGACGCCGGCGCCGCCGAGATCGACATGGTCATCGACCGCGGGGCGTTCCTCTCCGGTCAGTACGGCCTGGTGTTCGACGAGATCGTCACCATCGCCGAGCTGTGCCACGAGGCGGGCGCCCACCTGAAGGTGATCCTCGAGACCGGTGAGCTCGCGACGTACGACAACGTGCGCCGCGCCGCGTGGCTGGCGCTGCTCGCCGGCGGCGACACGGTCAAGACCTCGACGGGCAAGGTCTCGCCTGCCGCGACCCGTCCGGTCACCGCCGTGCTGCTGCAGGCCGTGCGCGACTTCGAGGCGCTCACCGGCCAGCACCGTGGCGTGAAGGCCGCCGGCGGCATCCGCGCCTCGAAGGACGCCATCCGCTACCTGGTGCTCGTCAACGAGCTGGCCGGGCCGGCGTGGCTGACACCGGAGCTGTTCCGGTTCGGCGCCTCCAGCCTGCTCGACGACCTGCTGCGCCAGCGGCGCACGCAGACCACCGGCGTGTACAGCGCGTCCACCGACATCCCGGTCGGCTGACGGTGGGTCCTCTGCGGTCACTGCTCGCCGACGGCATGCCAGCGGCCATGCTCATCAGCTGGTGCATCGCTGCCGTCGCGCTGCTGGTGTCCGTCCGCGAGCTCGTGCGGCACGAGCGTCGGTCCGTCAGCTGGTCACGTGCGTCCGCCTGGGCGTTCCCGCTGGCCGCCGCGTTCGGGGTCGCGAGCGGATCGCTGACCCCGTACCTGCGCGGCGACTGGCTGAGCGCGGCGATGCTCGTGCGCATGACCGCGTTCTGGGCCGCCGTCATCGTCGCGCCGGCGGCTGTCGGGCAGGTCGTCGGGCTGCGTCCCCCGCCGTGGCTGCTACGCGCCCACGCCGGCCTCGCCGGGGTGTACGCGCTGCTGTGGTTCACGACGGAGCTGGTGTTCCCGCACCCCGTCGCGTACGACCCCGTCGCCGTCATCGGGCCGCTGGCGCTGCCGCTGCTGCTGCCGGTGGCCGTGAGCGGCGGCTGGTGGATGCTGAGCACCCTGCAGCGCGCACCCAGCCAGAGCAGCCTCGTGCTGCTGGCGTTCGGTGGCAGCACCACGGTGCTCGCGCTGCTGGTCGCCGCCATCGTCGTGGAGCCGGTGCTGACCGACCACTTCCTCAGCGTCGCGTGGCTGCCCGTGCTGCTCGCCGCGACGCTCGTGACCGCGGAGCAGGACTGGCGCAGCCGCGCCGTCCGTGTCCGCCAGCCCCGATGACCCGGCACTACCGTGCCGCCGGTCCCCACCCGCGTGGAGCAACGCCGTGACCGACCTCCTGCCCGCCGTCCCCGACCTCGTCTCGCCGACGTGGGAGTACGCGCCCGCCCCTGAGGCCCGCGACCTCGCGACGATCGCCGACAGCTACGGGCTGTTCATCGGCGGCGAGTTCGTCGACCCGGCGGACGGTGGCTCGTTCACGAGCTTCGACCCCGGCACCGGCGCCGCGCTGGCCGAGATCGCCACCGCCTCCCCCGAGGACGTGGACCGCGCCGTGGCCGCTGCACGCGCAGCGCAGCCCGCGTGGGCCGCGATGCCGGGGCGTGAGCGCGCCAAGTACCTCTACCGGCTCGCGCGCCTGGTCCAGGACCGGGCCCGCGAGCTCGCGGTGCTGGAGTCGATCGACAACGGCAAGCCGATCCGTGAGTCGCGCGACGTGGACCTCCCGCTCGTCGCCGCGCACCTGTTCCACCACGCCGGCTGGGCCGACAAGCTCGACCACGCCGGGTTCGGGCCCTCGCCGCAGCCGCTCGGCGTCGCCGGGCAGGTCATCCCGTGGAACTTCCCGCTGCTGATGCTGGCGTGGAAGATCGCCCCGGCGCTGGCCTGCGGCAACACCGTGGTGCTCAAGCCCGCCGAGACGACGCCGCTGACGGCGCTGGCGTTCGCCGAGATCTGCCAGCAGGCCGACCTCCCGCCGGGCGTGGTCAACATCATCACCGGCGCCGGCGACACCGGCGCTGCGCTGGTCG
>JBFGFG010000221.1:0-4931 GCA_041579655.1 Nitriliruptoraceae bacterium | reverse complement strand
GGTCGTCCCGCAGCAGCGAGATGGTGCGCCGGGCGAGCGCGGTGGCCGCTGCCTCATCGGCCACCACCACGTCGACCGCGCCGGTGCGGGCGTGGGTCGCGACCGGGCCGAGCTCGTCGGGCGTGAACTCGCCCATCCCGCCGCCGCTGACCATCGCCGGCCCGGCCATGCCGAGCACCGCGCCCTCGGTGGCGATGATCACGTCGCACACGCCGGCCAGCGCGGTGTTGCCGGCGAAGGTGCTGCCGTGCACGACGGCCACGGTGGGCACGACACCCGACAGCTGGGCCAGCAGCCGGAAGCTGGGCACGCCGAGCCAGGCGCCCTGCATCACGTCGGTGTCGCCGGGGCGACCGCCGCCGCCCTCCGCGTACAGCACCAGCGGCACGCCGAGCTCACGCGTGACCGTGAGGATGCGGTCCAGCTTGTGGTGGCCGGTGATGCCCTGCGTGCCGGCGAGCACGGTGAAGTCGTACGCGGCGACCGCCACCGGCAGCCCGTCGATGCGGCCGAGCCCCGTGACGATGCCGTCCGCCGGGGTGCGGCGCTGAAGCTCCTCGGCGTCACGACGCATGCGCTGGGCCGCGTGCCCCAGCGCGCCGTACTCGACGAACGAGCCCTCGTCGAGCAGGTCGGCGACGTTCTCGCGGGCGGTGCGACCGCCCGCCGCGTGGCGTGCGGCGACCACGTCGGGCCGGGCCTCATCGCGGGTCAGGGCCTGACGGCGGCGCAGCTCAGCGAGGGCGTCGTCCCCCGCAGCCGCCTCCCCCGGACCGTCGTGGTGCGGCGCCGCGTTCACGTCGTGCTCCACGGTGGCGTCGAGGTCCATGCGCGCGACGGGCGTCCCGCGGGTGACGCTGTCACCCACCGACACCAGCAGCTCCACGAGCACGCCTGCCTCGGCGGACACCACCGGCTGCTCGAGCTTCATCAGCTCGACCATCGCGACCGCGGTCCCCGGCGCGAGCTCGTCACCGACGCTGCGCACGATCGCGCTGACCGTGCCCTCGATCGTGCTGGTCACGTTGACGATGCTGGCCACGACGGCTCCGGTGCAGGTGCGGCCGCGACCCTAAGCGGCGCCGCTGGCCACGTCGCGCAAGCGCTCGCGTGCGGAGGTCGGCCCGGTCTGCTCGGCTGCGACCCGTCCCACCTCCCGCACCACATCCCTGGAGCCCCACATGCGTGCTGCCCGCGTCGTCACCCTCGACGGACCGACCGCGATGGTCGTGCAGGAGGTCGAGGCACCGACCCCCGACGGCGGCCAGGTGCTGATCGACGTGCACCGCGCCGGCGTGACGTTCCCCGACGCGCTCCAGACCCGCGGGCTGTACCAGTACAAGCCGGAGCTGCCGTTCACCCCCGGCTCCGAGGTCGCGGGCGTGGTGGTCTCCGCCCCGGAGGGCTCGGGCTTCAGCGCCGGCGACCGGGTCGCGGCGTTCTCGCTGCTCGGCGGGTTCGCCGAGCAGGTGGCCGCGCCGGTGCACATGACGTTCCCGCTGCCGGACTCGATGACGATGGCGCAGGGCGCGGCGCTGCCGATGAACTACCTGACCGTCGAGTTCGCGCTCACGACGCGAGGACGGCTGGTGCAGGGCGAGACGGTGCTGGTGCACGGCGCCGCCGGCGGCATCGGCACCGCCGCGATCCAGTACGCCAAGGCGAAGGGCGCGACCGTCATCGCGGTGACCTCCACCGAGGAGAAGGGCGAGGTCGCGCTGGCGGCCGGGGCGGACCACGCCGTGCGCGTGGACGGCTTCAAGGACGCCGTGAAGGAGCTGACCGGTGGGGCGGGCGTCGACATCGTCGTGGACCCCGTCGGCGGTGAGCGCTTCACCGACTCGCTGCGCTCGCTCGGGGCGGGCGGCCGGCTGCTGGTGATCGGCTTCACCGGCGGGTCGATCCCCGAGGTGAAGGTGAACCGGCTGCTGCTCAACAACATCGAGGTCGTGGGCGTCGGCTGGGGCGCGTTCGTGCTGCCGCGTCCGGCGGTCGTGCGCGAGCAGTGGGACCGGCTGGTGCCGCTGCTGGAGGCCGGTCAGCTCGACGCGCCGATCGGTGCCGAGCTGCCGCTCGAGCAGGCCGGCGAGGCGGTCGCGTCGCTGGAGGAGCGCCGCGCCGCGGGCAAGGTGCTGATCCACGTCCGCGACTGAGCGCGGCACACCGGAGGGCCGACGTTTGGCCGGGCCGGACCGCCACCGCTAACCTCGGCCGTCGCTGCTCCGGCAGCGACCCTCGGGGGTGTGGCTCAGTCTGGCAGAGCACTTCGTTCGCATCGAAGGGGTCGCAGGTTCAAATCCTGTCACCTCCACCAGGGACAACGGTCTCGTCGCACCAGCGGCGGGACCGTCCTCGTTTCAGCGCCGGCCGAGCGCCGCGGCGGTCGCCTGCGCGAGCACGTCCTTGGCCGGGCGACCGAGCGCGGACGCGGCCGCCTCGACGTCGTCCCACTCGACGCTGCGGTTGACCTCCACGCCGTCCAGCATCGCGACCTTCACGCGCACGAGGTGGCCGTCGACCTCGACCTGCTCCTGCCGCCGATCGAGCGCGACCTTCGCGACCTCGTGCACGCGCACGCCGATGGTGGTGGTGTGGGTGAACATCGCGCGCTGGACCGCGGTCAACGCGGCGCTGTCGACCAGCGCACAGAACGTCACCGCCGGCCGGCCCTTCTTCATCTGGATCGGCGTGACCCACGCGTCGACGGCGCCCGCGGCCAGCGCCGCGTCGATCGCGCCCGGCCACAGCCGGGGGTCCATGTCGTCGACGTTCGCCTCGAGCTGGAAGCTGTGGGTCTCCGCGGGGCCAGACTCCGCCGAGGCGCTGCCCGAGGCCAGCCGGACCACGTTGGGGTGCGTCTCGGGGTCCCGACCCCCTCCGCCGACGCCGACGGCCTCCACGGTCATGGGCGGCATCCCCTCCCACGACGTGACCAGCTGGGCCAGCAGCGCGACACCGGTGGGCGTGGCGCTCTCGAAGCTGGCCGGGCCCTGCACCACCGGCAGCCCCTGTGTCAGCGCCAGCACGGCGGGGGCAGGCACCGGCAGCGACCCGTGCACGGCGCCGACACGGCCCGATCCCAGCCCGATCGGCCCGGCGTGCACCGAGCTCCAGCCGAGCGAGGCCACCCCGGCGATCACGCCGACGATGTCCGCGATCGCGTCCAGCGCGCCGACCTCGTGGAACTGGACCTCGTCCCGCGCGACGCCGTGGACGGACGCCTCGGCGTCGGCGATGCGCTCGAACACGGCCGCGGCACCGTCGCGCACGGCGGCGTCGGGGACCGATGACAGCAGCGCCAGCACGTCCGGCAGCGTGCGGTGGGGTTGGTGCTGCTCGGGGCACACCACGTCGACCTTCGTCGCGCGCAGCCCGCCACGGGTGACCTGCGAGACCTCGAACGACACGCCGAGCCCCATCGGGTCCACGGCGTCGCGCAGCAGCTGCGGCGACACGCCGAGGTCGACGAGCGCCCCCAGCAGCATGTCTCCGCTCACGCCGGCGCTCGCGTCGATCCAGCCGATCACGTCGCTGCCTCGGCAGCGTCACGCGGCGCAGCTGTGGCGGCCACGCCGAGCATCCGCACCGCGGCGCAGGCCGCGCCGAAGCCGTTGTCGACGTTGGTGACCACCACGCCCTGGGCGCAGGACGCGAGCATCGCGTGCAGCGCCGTGGTGCCGCCCGCCGCGACGCCGTAGCCGACCGAGGTGGGCACGGCCACGACCGGGGACGCCACCAGCCCGCCCATCACCGAGGCGAGCGCCGCGTCCATGCCGGCCACCACGACGACCACGTCGGCGGCTCGGATCTGGTCCATGCGGTCCAGCAGCCGGTGCACGCCGGCGACGCCGACGTCGTTGTGCTCCTCGACCCGCACGCCGGTGAAGCGCAGCGTCTGGACCACCTCGGTGGCGACGCGCAGGTCCGAGGTGCCGGCGGCGACGACGGCCACCAGCCCGGGCCGCGCCGGCAGCCCGCCGTGCACCGTCGCGGTCTCCGACTCCTCGTCGTGCACGAAGCCGTCCAGCGACGCGAGGCCCATCCGGGCCACCTGCTCGACCGGCAGCCGGGTGAGCAGCATCGGCGCGCCGCGTGCGACGACCTCGTCGAGGATGGCGCGCAGGTGCCGGTCCTGCTTGCCCTCGCACAGCACGGCCTCGGGCATGCCGACGCGCGCCGTGCGGTCGTGGTCGAGGCGGTGGGTGGGCTCGGTCATGCGACCGGCTCGACGGACGCGACGGGCAGGAACGAGCGGCCGGGTGCGTACGCCTCGATGTCCAGCCCGACCGGCCCGAGCTCGGGCACCACGGCGCGCATCGCCGCCGCGACGTCGGCGATCACCGCGTCGGTGACCAGCGCACGGTCCTCGTCGCGCACCTCGATGCTGACCTCGTCCTCGCGCAGCCGGCAGCGCACCACGTCCACGCCGGTGCGGGCGCGCAGCAGCTCCTCACCGACGTCCACGGCGCGCAGCCGCGTCGCGGTGACCCTGGTCCCGGTGTACAGCCGGCTCGCGAGGCACGGGGCCGCCGCGAGGGAGGCCCAGCCGAGCCCCTCCGCCCGCGCCATCGCGCGGATGCCGTCCTTGGTGACGCCTGCCTCGACGTAGGGGTGGCGCACGTCGTGCTCGGCGGCGGCGGTCAGGCCCGGGCGGTACTCGCCGAGGTCGTCCACGTTCGCGCCGGACAGCAGCGTCCAGCCGGCGTGGCCACCGAGACCGAGCGACAGCTTCGTCAGCTCGTCGTACAGGTTGGCCTTGCAGAAGTAGCAGCGGTCGCCGGGGTTGGAGAGGTAGCGCTCGTCGTCGAACTCGGCCGAGCGCACCAGCTCGAGCGTCCAGCCGTGGCGCCGTGCCGCGTCCACCACCCGCGCGGTCGCCGCCGGCGGCACGGCCGGGGTCACCGCGTGCGCCACGACCGTCGCGGCGTCCG
>JBFGFG010000220.1:0-4939 GCA_041579655.1 Nitriliruptoraceae bacterium | reverse complement strand
CGGATCGGTGACCGTGGCGCTGCGGCCGCCTGACCTGGGTCTTGTCGGCACGGACGATCCCGGCGAGGCAGCCGCGCCCGAGGAGGTGGCTGCGATCGACGAGCAGCGGCGGGTCCCGGTCGATCTCAACGGCTGGCTGGCGGCGCTCGAGGGCTCACCGATCGCGCGACCGTCCTGCGACGAGGGGCGCAGCTCGCCGCTGGTGGTGGACGGCACGCGTGTCTACCTCGACCGCTACTGGGCGTACGAGGAGCGGCTGCTGTCGCACGTGGTGTCGCGCTCGGCCGCAACGCCTGACGCCGCAACGCCTGACGCCGCAGCGGTCGAGGCGGTGCGCGAGGTGATGGCCGAGGTCGCGCCGCAGCAGCCGCCCGACCCGTTCGGTCCGTCGTCGGACCGCCAGCGTCTGGCCGTCGCGAACGCCCTGCTGCGCCGGCTGTCGGTGATCTCCGGCGGGCCGGGCACCGGCAAGACCCACACGGTGGTGTCCGCGCTGGTGGGCTACGTCGAGCTCGCGCGCCGTCGTGGTGGGCCGATGCCGCGCATCGCGCTGGCCGCCCCGACCGGCAAGGCCGCCGCCCGCCTCGAGGAAGCGATCCGGGAGGCCGTCGTCTCGCGCGGCTTCTCGTCCGAGCACACGGCCGCGCTGCAGGACCTGCGCGCGGTGACGCTGCACCGCCTGCTCGGCTACCAGCGCCGCTCGCCGTCGCGCTTCCGCCACCACGCCGGCAACCCGCTGCCGTACGACGTGGTCATCGTCGACGAGGCGTCCATGGTGGCGCTGTCGATGGTCGCCAAGCTCGTGGACGCGGTGGCGCCCGACGCGACGCTGGTGCTGGTCGGGGACCGCAACCAGCTCGCCTCGGTCGAGGCCGGCGCGGTGCTCGGCGACGTCTGCGGCCCCGCGCCCGAGGCCTCCTCGCTGCGGCTGTCGGGGGAGTGGAGCTCGGTGCTCGCGCACGCCACCGGCGAGCCGGTGGCCGAGGACCGCGAGCTGCGCGACCGCCCGGGCGTGTGGGACGGGATCGTCCAGCTCGAGCGCTTCCACCGCTTCGGCCCGACGTCGGGCATCGGTGCGGTCGCACGCGCGATCCAGGGGGTCGAGGACGACGGCTCGCACGTCGTGGAGCTGCTGGACGGCGCGGCGGTCGAGCACGGCGCGACCGTGGAGGCCTACCGCGATGTGGCGCTGGTCCAGCCCGACCGGCCCGCGCTGCCGGCCTCGCTGCGGGCCGAGGTGCTCGCCGGGCTGGTGCCGTACGTGGAGGCCGCGGTCGCCGGGGACGCCGTGGCGGCGCTGGCACGGCTCGACGACGTGCGGCTGCTGTGCGCGACGCGGCAGGGGCCGCTCGGCGTCGCCGAGGTCGGCGCAACCGTCGAGGCGTGGGTGCGCGAGGCCGACGAGCGCCTCGGCGTCGAGCAGCACGGCTGGTACGCGGGGCGCCCGGTGCTCGTGACCCGCAACGACCACGACCTCGGTCTGATGAACGGCGACGTGGGCGTCACGGTCGCCCGCGAGGGGCGCTTCGTGGTGGCGTTCCCGAAGCCGGACGGCGAGCTGCGCTACGTCCCGACGGTCCGCGTCGTCGACTGCGAGACGGTGTGGGCGATGACGATCCACAAGTCGCAGGGCTCGCAGTTCGGTCACGCGATCGTGGTGCTGCCGATGACGGACAACCAGGTCGTCTCCCGCGAGCTCGTCTACACCGGCGTGACCCGGGCCAGGGATCGCGTCACGGTGGTCGCCACCGACGCGGTGTTCCGGCAGGCCATCACCCGCCCCGTGCGTCGTGCCACGGGCCTCGCTGACCGCCTCTGGGGCTGAGGCCGGCGCGCGAGCTCGCCGTGGGTGCTTCCATGGCCCGACCTCAACGGACGGCCTCCCCATCAGCATGCTCGAGCTCGGCGTCATCGGATCGTCACGCAAGGCCGACGAGCGTCGCCGGCCCATCCACCCCCGCCACTTCGACCGCATCGACGAGGACCTGCGTGCGCACATGCACGTCGAGGAGGGCTACGGCGACGACTTCGGCGTGCCGGACTCCGAGATCGCGCCGCTGGTGGCGAGCATGCGGCCGCGTGACGAGCTGATGCGCTCGGACGTGGTGCTGCTGCCCAAGCCGCAGCACGCCGACGTCGAGCAGCTCAAGGAGGGTGCGACGCTGTGGGGCTGGCCGCACCTGGTGCAGGACGAGGTGTTCACCCAGCTCGCGATCGACCGCAAGCTCACCGTCATCGCGTGGGAGTCGATGAACCACTGGCGCAACGGTGCGTTCAGCGTCCACGTGTTCCACGGCAACAACGAGATCGCTGGCTACGCCGCGGTGCAGCACGCGATGGCGCTGCGCGGCATGACCGGTCACTACGGCCGTCAGCTGCGCGCGGCGGTCATCAGCTTCGGGGCGACGGCGCGTGGTGCTGTCACCGGGCTCAACGCCGTCGGCGTGACCGACGTTGTGGTGCTGACACAGCGCGACACCCCCGCGGTGGCGTCGCCGATCGCCTCGACGCTGATGGGGCAGTTCGAGACGCTCGAGGACGACCCGATGAAGTGCCAGGTGCTGCGCCAGGCGGGCCCGCAGCCGATGGCCGAGTTCCTCGCTGAGTTCGACATCATCGTCAACTGCGTGTTCCAGGACACCGACAACCCGCTGATGTTCATCGACACCGACGAGGTCGGCCTGCTCGCCCCGGGCACGCTGATCGTGGACGTCTCGTGCGACACCGCGATGGGTTTCGGCTGGGCACGGCCCACGAGCTTCGCGGACCCGATCGTCGAGGTCGGGGACCGCGTGCACCACTACGCCGTGGACCACACCCCGTCGTACCTGTGGGAGTCGGCGACCTGGACGATCAGCGAGGCGATCATCCCGCACATCCGCACCGTGCTCACCGGCCCCTCAGCGCTGGCGTCTGACGAGGTCATCGCGCGCGCCGTCGAGATCGAGCAGGGCCACATCCGCAACCAGAAGATCCTGACGTTCCAGGGACGGGCTGCGGAGCACCCGCACGAGCTGCCCTGACGGGCTCAGGCGGTCGCCTCGCCGCCGTCGATCGAGCTGATCTCGAACAGGTGGCCGTCGAGGTCGTGGAAGAACGCGCGGGTCTCGGACCCGCGCGCCTGCGGCGACGCGAGGAACACCACGCCACGGCCGCTCAGCAGGCCGTAGCTCGCGGCGCAGTCCTCCACGCGGAAGATCAGCTGGCTGCTGGCCTGGGTCGGGTCGGACGGTGGCGTCAGCGAGACGGTCGGCTTGCCCGGGGTTGGCGGGCCGGGCTCCACCAGCAGGATCCAGCTGCCGAGCAGCTCGAGCACCACCGAGGTGCCGTAGCTGCCGTACACGCTCGCGTCGAGGCAGCGGACGTACCAGTCGCGGCTCGCGAGCGGGTCGGCGCACACGAGCATGTGGGTCACGGCCGAGGCCTCGAAGCGGTTCGACATCTCCACCCTCCCGGTGCTGGCCTCGACCCTAGGTCAACAGTCAGCCCGCGAGCGTGTGGAGCTTCGCCCCGCGGATGCCGGTGAACCGATCGGGGTCGCAGGTCAGCACGATGATCTGGCTGCGCTGGCCGACCGACGACAGCAGCGCGTTGACGCGGTCGGTGCGCACCGGGTCGGCGTAACCCAGCGCGTCGTCGAGGATCAGCGGCACGCCGTCCTTGCTGTCCACCAGCGACGCCGCAGCCAGGCGCGAGATGATCGCGAGCTGCTCCTGCGCGCCGCCGGAGAGCTGGTCGACCTCCAGGGTGCGGTCGTCCAGCGTGCGCTCGACGATCCGCAGCGAGTCGTCGAGCGTGACCTCGAAGCTGTCGCCGAACACGACGCGGCCGATCTTCTCGACCTCGGACTTCAGCGGCGCCTGGTAGCGCGCCCGGGCCGTGTCACGGTGACGCAGCAGCGTGTCGCGCAGGTGCTTGAGCGCGTCGGCCCGGTGCTGCCGGGCGTCGCGACGTGCGGTGAGGTCGGCGACGGTGGCCTCCAGCTCGGGCACGCGCTCGCCGAGCCCGCGGTCCGTGGTGGCGCGGATGCCGCCCCACAGCTCGGCCCGGCGCGTGTCAGCGCCGGTGATCTGCTCCCGGGTCGACTCGAGCCGTGCAGCCGCGCTCTGTGCGTCGGCCTCGATGCCGTCGGCGTTCACCCCGGCGAGCTCCGCGGCCGCTGCGTCGCGGGCCGCGACAGCCTCCTCCAGCGCTTCCGCGGAAGCGCTGGCAGCGTCTGTGAGGTCGTCGTCCGCGGCGACGTCCCGGGCCGCTGCCAGCGACGCCTCGACCTCGCGGATGCGGTCCTCGGCGGCGCGCAGCTCGACTGCCGCCGGGGTGGCAGCGGTGCGCACCTCGGCCGCCGCGCTCGCAGCCGCCTCGTGGTCGAGCGTCGCAGCGCCGAGCGCGTCCTCGGCAGTCGAGACCAGGGCAGCGGCGTTCGCGACGGCCTGCTCGGCCGACGCGAGGTCGTCCGGCAGCGCACGGTCGCCGGACCGCTCGGCGCGCAGCGTGGCGCGGCGCTCCTCCTCGCGGGCGAGCGCCCCCCGCAGCCCCTGCAGACCGTCGGCGGCGGTGACCATCGCCCACGCGTCGTTGGTCTGGGCCAGGGCGCGGCGGGCCTCCTCGGCTGCGTCGCGGCGCGCGCGGGCGGCGGCGACGTCAGCCACACCCGCCTCGGTCAGCGCTGCGCGCAGGGCCCGGGCCGCGTCCGCGTGGGCGTCGGCGAGCTCGGTCCCCGACGCGCCGGGCAGCACGGTGAGCGTGACGTCGTCCACCTCGACCGACAGCTCGGCGTCCACGACACGCTCGAGCGGGGTGGAGTCGAGGGTCGAGACGGAGCCGGCCACGGTGACCGCCCGTCCGGCGGGACCGGTCACGAGCAGGCGGGGCAGGTCAGCGTCACGGATCGCCTCGGCGGTGCGCACGGCTGTCTCGAGCTGCTCGAGGCGGCGCACGG
>JBFGFG010000219.1:0-4969 GCA_041579655.1 Nitriliruptoraceae bacterium | reverse complement strand
TGGCGCGGAGCCCCTGTTCGGCTGAGGCCCCGCGACTACTTGGGGGCCATGCGGATCGCGCCGTCGAGGCGGATCACCTCGCCGTTGAGCATCGGGTTCTCCACGATGTGCTGCACGAGCATCGCGTACTCGGAGGGGTCACCGAGGCGTGAGGGGTGCGGCACCTGCTGGCCCAGCGAGTCGAGCGCGTCCTGCGGGAGTCCCATCAGCAGCGGCGTCTTGAACAGGCCCGGCGCGATGGTCATGCAGCGGATGTGCCACGACGCGAGGTCGCGGGCGAGCGGCAGCGTCATGCCGACGATGCCGCCCTTCGACGCGGCGTAGGCGGCCTGGCCGATCTGGCCGTCGTACGCGGCGGCCGAGGCGGTGTTGACGATGACGCCACGCTCCTCGCCGAGCGGGTCGTGCCTCGCCATCTCGGCGGCGGCGAGGCGCAGCACGTTGAACGTGCCGATGAGGTTCACGTTCACCACGGTCTGGAAGTGCGACAGCGGCGACGCCGAGCCGTCACGGCCGAGCACGCGCTTCGGCGGGCCGATGCCGGCGCAGTTGACGGCGATGCGCAGCTCACCGAGCTCGCCGGCGATCTCGACCGCTGCGGCGACCATCTCCTCGTCGGTCACGTCGGCCGGCGCGAACGCCCCACCGAGCTCGTCGGCTCGCGCCTGCCCGTCCGAGGACGGCAGGTCGACGATGACGACCTTCGCGCCGGCGGCCGCCAGCTGCGTGGCCGTGGCCAGACCGAGGCCGGACGCGGCGCCGGTGACCAGCGCGACGGTGGAGGAGATGTCCACGGGATGCTCCAGAGGAGTGGGGGAGTCGAGGTGCGTGCGAGCGCGCAGGCTAACCAGCGCGCCCCGTCACGCAGCCGCCACGTAAAGTCCGGGGCGACACCGCACCCCTCAGGACCCAGCCGTGGCCGCAGTCGAGTTCCCGTTCCGCTTCGACCCCGTGAGCATGCCGCTGCGTGCGCTCGGGATCTCGCCCTCGTCGGCGATGGTGACGGTGCACGACACGCACCTCGACGTCCGGTTCGGCCCGTGGCGCTGCCGGACGCCCCTGAGCAACGTCAAGGACGTGCGCATCACCCTCGACTACGACGCGATCAAGGCGATCGGTCCGCGCGGCTCGTTCACCGATCGCGGCGCCACGTTCGGGACGTCGACGGTCGGCGGGGTCTGCGTGTGCTTCCACGACGACGTCGCGGCCCTGACCCCGGCCAAGCTGCACCCGGGGCTGACGGTCACCGTGCAGGACCTCGAGGGTCTCTCCACCCTGCTGCGTGAGCGCTGCAACCTGGACGCCTGAGCATCCAGCCGCGCACCGGCGAGCCGCTCAGGTGAGGCTGAAGCCGAGGCGGTACGGGGCGATCACGCGCTCCTCGGTGAAGCCGAGCCCGGCGTACAGCGAGCGAGCGCCGGGCTTGTCCACGCGCACGGTCAGGTGCACGGCAGGCACGCCGCGCACCGCCATGTCGCCGAGCACGTCGCGCATCAGCTGCGAGCCCAGCCCGCGCCGGCGTGCCTCGTCCGCGACGCCGATGAAGTCGACGTAGCCGGTCCCGTCCGGCTGGAGCTCGGTGGCCACGTAGCCGGCCACGCGCCCGTCGAGGTGGATGACGCGCACGTCGGTGCGCGCGGCCGTGACCAGCGTGGCGCTGGTGGTGTGCGTGCCGGGGAACAGCGCGTCGTGCAGCGCTGCGACGGCCTCGCGGTCCGCCTCGCGCAGCGGCAGCGAGCGAGCCGGCGTCGCGCCGTCCGGACCGTCGGGGGCAGCGTGCAGCTCGAGCGAGAACACGGCGGACGGCGTCTCGAGCTTGAACCCGCGTGCCTCCGCGAGGGTGCACAGCCACACGTTGCGCTCGTCGGGGGCGAGCTCCTGCTCGTCGATCGCACCACCGAAGCGCTCGAGCTGCCGGTCGATCAGCGCGGTCGCGAGCGCCGTGTCGCCGGGTTCGCGGGTCCACGGCCCGACCCACCACGCGCGTCGTCGCGCCTCGTCGAGGTCCGCGAGCAGCGCGCCGGTGACGGTGCCGTCGCCGTCCCGGGCCACCAGCAGTCGCTCGCGCCAGCGGTCGTACCCGGCGAGCTCCCCGGCGATTCCGGGCGCGTCGCAGCCGAGGTAGGTGACGTGGGAGGTCGGGTCCAGCTGCCGGGTCGAGATCATCTCGGCCACAGGCCCGAGCTCCCCGTCCCCGAGCGGTGCGATGGTGCTCATCCGGCGCCCCCTGGAGTCGGCGGACCGTACGCCGGCGCGGCGGCCGGGGCACCTGTTACCGCGGGTAGCGTCGGGTTGCCCCCTCACCCCGGACTCGTCATGGCCTCCGACACCCGCCCGCGCATGCTCAAGGCGTTCCAGACCGCCGAGAAGCTGCCGTTCGGCCCGAAGCTGCTGTCGCAGGGCTTCCGCTTCGCGGCGCCGTACTTCCGCACGATCCCGGCGACGATCGACTCGGTCGAGCCGGGGCGCGTGACGGGCTGGATGCGGCACACCCCGTGGGTGCGCAACCACCTCGGTGGCGTGCACGCCATCGCGCTGTGCAACCTCGCCGAGATGCTTATGGGCGCCACGGCCGAGGCCACGATCCCGGTGACGCACCGCTGGATCCCCAAGCGCATGTCGGTGGAGTACCTCGCGCGCGCCGGCGGGACGATGCACGCGGTCTCGGTGCTGGAGCTGCCCGAGGTGCTCGAGGACGGGATGGACGTGCCGGTCGAGGTCTCGGTGACCGACGACGCCGGCGTCGTGGTGTTCACGGCCGTCATCGGCATCTGGGTCACGGCGAAGCCGGCCCCGAAGGCCTGACCGCGCGCAGCGCACCCTGAGGTCCCGAAGGGGCGGGACCTTCGTCCGATGCTGCCCACGGGGCCCGGTGCGACGGTTGGACCCCGGCGCTGGACCACCGCGGCGCGGCACCCAGGGGAGTGGACCGTGGACGACATGACCAAGATGATGGACCGGACCGGCATGGAGGTGCTGGACATGGCCGAGTGCCTGCGTCTGGTCGACTCCGTACCCGTGGGCCGTCTGGCGATGATCGACCGCGGCGAGATCGTGGTGTTCCCCGTCAACCACGTCGTGGACGGCACGATGGTGTGCTTCCGCAGCGCCTACGGCTCGAAGATGGACGCAGCGCTGATGCGCCACGTGGTGTCGTTCGAGGCCGACAGCTACGACGCCGAGACGCACGACGGCTGGAGCGTGATGCTCAAGGGTCGTGCTGATCTGGTGACCGACCCGGACCAGCTGGCGAGGCTGCGGGCGAGCGGCGTGCGGCCCTGGAGCAACGCGCTCGCGCGTGACACCTGGATCGCTGTCCAGCCGACCGAGATCAGCGGACGGCGCATCGTGGAGTGATGACCATGGAGTGACGAGACCGCCGCGCTTGCGTCTCCCCCGGCGCTCGCGCGGCACCACCCCTCGGGGTGGCGGCCCGACCTCGGCCTACAGGCCGAGGTCGCGGCTGATTATCAGCTTCATGATCTCGTTGCTGCCGGCCCAGATCCGGGTCACGCGGGCGTCCGCCCAGGCGCGTGCGACGCGGTACTCGCGCATGAAGCCGTAGCCGCCGTGCAGCTGCACGCAGGCGTCGAGGATGTCGCCCTGCACGTCAGCGGTCCACCACTTGGACTTCGCCGCGTCCACGGCGCTCAGGCGCCCCTCGGCGTGGGCGACGATCTGCTGGTCGACGTAGGCCTGGGTGACCTCGGCGCGGGTGACCATGTCGGCCAGCATGAACGCGTTGTGCTGGAAGCTGCCCACCGGCTTGCCGAACGCGGTGCGCTCCTTGACGTACACGAGCGTCTCGTCGAGGATCGCCCGGGCGTGGGCGATGTTCGCCGCGGCCGCCCCGATGCGCTCCTGGGCGAGGTTCTCCATCATGTGGATGAAGCCCTGGTCGAGCTCGCCGATGAGGTTCTCGGCGCCGATGTGCACGTCGGTGAGGAACAGCTCGGCGGTGTCGGCCTCCGGCTGACCGATCTTGTCCAGCACCCGGCCGGGTTCGAAGCCCTGGGTGCCCTTCTCGATCGCGAACAGGCTGATGCCGCGCGATCCGCCGCCCGGCGTGGTCTGGGCCGCGATGATCACCAGGTCGGCGGTCGAGCCGTTGGTGATGAACGTCTTGGAGCCGTTGAGCACCCAGCCGTCGCCCGCGCGGACCGCGGTGGTCTTCAGCGCGGCGAGGTCGGAGCCGCCGGACGGCTCGGTCATGCCGATCGCGGTCACGAGCTCGCCGCTGCAGAAGCCGGGCAGCCAGCGCTGGCGCTGCTCCTCGGTGGTGAGCTCGACGAGGTACGGCGCGCACACGTCGTAGTGGATGCCGAACGCGCTGGAGGTCGCGACCGACGCCCGCGAGAGCTCCTCGGCCAGCACCGCGTTGAAGCGCCAGTCGCCGGCCGCGCTGCCGCCGTACTGCTCGGGCACGTCGAGCCCGAGGAAGCCCTGCGCTCCGGCCTCCAGCCACATCTCCCGGGGGTGGTGGTGCAGCTCGCCGAGCTCCTCCATCCGGGGCATCACGCTGCGGTCCACGAACGCCGCAGCGGACTCGCGGAACGCGTCGTGCTCGGCGTTGAAGATGGTGCGGGTGGTCATCGCGTGGTCCGTCGGTGAGGCAGCGTCCTGAGCCTAAGCGTCGGGCTGCCTGCACAGAAACGCCGGACGGCGACCCGTGGGGGTCGCCGTCGACGGTGCTGCAGTGCTGTGCTCGGGTCAGATGACCGGGTGCAGCGAGGCGCGCGGGTCGATCGTGGCCGGGTTGAACGAGATGGCCGACGGGACCTCGGTGGTGTCGTACACCCAGGCCCAGTTGCCCGAGTCCACGAACCAGCCGCGGGCGACGATCTCGACGGTGTGCTCGGCGTCCGCCGAGAGGTCGAGGTTCGCGAGCTCCATGTAGGCCGCGATGTTGGTGACGGCGAAGTCGAACTGGACGGTGCCGGCCGGCAGCGCCGAGTTCGGGGCCGGGATC
>JBFGFG010000218.1:0-4973 GCA_041579655.1 Nitriliruptoraceae bacterium | reverse complement strand
GCCGCCGCGAGGGCCGCCGCGTCCCCGTCGGCGAGCACCCGCAGCGTCGAGGCACCGTCGTCCCGCGACGCGATCGCGAGGCCCAGCGCGGTCGCTGCCAGCATCGCTGCCGTGGAGTCGTCGACCGGGACCACCAGGACCTCAGGCTCCGACATGAGCATCGTGCTGGTTCGTGCCCGGGTCTCGTCCATGCAGATCTCCATGCGTTCCGTCGTCGCGACGGTGGCGACCGGCCCGCCGTGGGGCCAGTGAGCAAGGTCATCGGTGCGCCTCAGCGCTGGGACTCGGGCCAGGTGCGGCGGCGGGCCCGCGCGCGCCAGGTCTGCGTCGACGCGTCCTCGGGGCGTGCCGCGGGCGCGACGCCACGGTTCGTGGCGAGCGTGTCGATCGCGGCGAGGTCCCTGACGATCAGGTGCCGGCGCGAGGTCTCGATCATGTTCCGCTCGCGCAGCCAGTGCAGCACCTTCACGGTGGTCTCGCGGGACGCCCCGGCCCACGCGCCGAGCTGCTCCTGCGTCAGCGGCAGGGTGATGTCCATGCCCTCGTCGGTCTCGACCCCCCAGCCGGCGACGAGGTCGCTCACCCGGCGCAGCACACGGCCGGTGGCATCGCTGGCCGCCAGCATGATGCGGTCCTGCTCGGCCAGCCGCAGCTGCACCACGGCCGTGCGCGCGATGGCAGCAGCGACGGCACCTGACGCACCTGCCAGGCCCCGGATCGTGGCCCCGGGGATCCTGAGGGACGCGCTCGGCAGCAGGGCACGGATCTCCCGCTCGAGCCCGGCCCCGACCAGGACGTCGGTCAGACCGGCCACCTCACCGATGTCGAGCGGGTGCGCGAAGGTTCCGTGACCGTCGGGCTGCCGGGCCTGCTCGAAGAACGCGCCGCGCAGCACCACGTGGACGGCGTCGTCGTCGGTGTGCGCCGGGAACAGCGGGTCACGCCGCTCGTGCAGGGCCACGGTGGCCGTGCTCAGCACCAGGTCGAGCTCGCGTTCTGGCAGCTCAGCGAGCAGCGGGGACAGCTGTGCCCCCGGCTGCTCCATGACCTCCTCGGCCCATCCCTCCGGTCGCGCCACGCCACTCCCAGTCCCAAGTCTCGTGCAACGTCGCTGCCCGGGACCGGACACGGCAGGGGGGAATGTCCCCCTGCCGTGAGTCCGATGGGATGACATTGCTCACTCCTGTGACCCCACCTGCGGGGCCAGCCTGTCGCGTGTGGACAGACAAGCCCTCTGGAGAGGACCGGCAGCCGCATGACGACCCCGTTCGCGAACCTCGTCATCGCTGGCGTCACGAAGGCCGGTACGACGGCGCTGCTCCACTACCTGGCCCAGCATCCCGACATCTGCGGGGAGCGCCACAAGGAGGCGCAGCTGCTGGTCGGGGACCGCGGACCGGCTGAGCTCGGGACCGCGTACGCCGCCCAGTTCGCGCACTGCCGCGGCGAGCGCTGGCGGGTCGAGTCCTCTCCGGCCTACTTCGGCGTCGGGCCCCAGGTGCTCGAGCGGATCGTGCAGCCCGTCGGTGAGCTCCGCGTCCTGATCGTGCTGCGCGATCCCGTCGAGCGGGTCTGGTCGGCGTACCGCATGAAGCGCAGCAAGGGGCTGCTGCCCGAGGGGTCGTTCGACGAGTTCGTGGACAACGGCCTGCACGGCACGTGGAGCCCCGAGGCCGAGCAGCTCTACCAGGTGTTCGACACCAACCTCTACACGCCCCACGTGCGGCGGTGGGCCGACGCGCTCGGCGCCGAGCTCAAGGTGCTGTTCTTCGACGACCTCGCGTCCGACACCGCCGGGACCGTGCGGGAGATCGCGGCGTGGCTGGGGCTCGACGACAGCTGCGTCGACGGCTTCGACCTCTCGGTCCACAACCGTGGTGGCCTGCACCGCAGCGCAGGCCTGCACGCCGCGGCGGCGGGGCTGAACAAGACCCTCTCCATCCCGCTGCGGAGGATCCCGGCCGTGCGGGGCGCGCTGCTGCGCGCCTACGAGCGGGCCAACACCACCGCCGTGCCCGAGCAGATGAGCCCCGAAGCCGGGCAACGACTCCGCGCCGTCCACGACGAGGACGCGCGTGCCCTTCGCCGGCTGCTGGCCGACCTCGGCCACGAGCGGTTCCCGCCGTGGCTCGCGCTCGAGCCCGAGATGATCGACAGACCATGAGGAGCGCACCATGACCGGATCGGACCCCACCGCCCACGACGGCGCGGTACAGGACCTGCACACGGTCGACCTGACGACGATCGACCTGACCACGCGCGGCGCGACGGTCACGCTCGAGGCGCCGCCGCCGCGCATCCTGCTCTCTCCCCCGGTGGTGGGACCGATGGAGCGCGCGTACGTGCTCGATGCCCTCGACTCGGGTTGGGTCGCCCCGGCCGGACCGCATCTGGACGCGTTCGAGCGCGAGCTCGCCGCCGCCGCGGGCACGAGCCACGCGGTGGCCCTCAGCAGCGGGACCGCGGCCCTCCAGCTCGCGTTGGCGCTGTCGGGGGTCGTGCCGGGCGACGAGGTCATCGTCCCCACCCTGACCTTCATCGGGTCGGCCGCGCCGGTGGTCCACCTCGGTGCGACACCCGTGTTCATGGACGTGGACCCGATGTCCTGGACACTCGACCCGGACCTGCTGGAGCACGACCTCGAGCAGCGCGCCGCGAAGGGACGCCTGCCTCGGGCGGTGGTGGTGGTGGACCTGTACGGCCAGACCGCCGACTACGACGCGATCACCTCGATCTGCTCCCGCCACGGCGTGCGCGTGGTCGAGGACGCCGCCGAGGCCCTCGGTGCGACGAACCGGGGGCGCCTCGCCGGCTCGCTCGCCCCGCTGGCCGCGTTCTCGTTCAACGGCAACAAGACGATCACCACCAGCGGCGGCGGCGCGCTGCTCACCGACGACCCGGAGCTCGCACGCCGGGCGCTCGAGCTCGGCACCCCGAGCCGGCTGCCCGTGGCCCACTACGAGCACGCCACGGTGGGTATGAACTACCGGCTGAGCAACGTGCTGGCGGCGCTGGGCCGGGCCCAGCTGACCTCGCTCCCGGCACGTTTGGAGCACCGACGGTGGCTGCACCAGTCCTACCGGGCCCGGCTGGACGGCGTACCCGGGCTGGCGTTCATGCCGGAGGCCGCGTGGGGGCGCTCCAGCCGCTGGCTCACCGTCATCACCATCGACGCCACACGCTTCGGCGCCACCCGCGAGGACGTCCGCCTGCACCTGCAGCGCGAGCGCATCGAGACCCGACCCGTGTTCAAGCCGCTGCACCGGCAGCCCGCGTTCCGCCCGGCCGTGGCGGTGGGGGGGCGCGTCGCTGACCACCTGTTCGGGACGGGGCTGTGCCTGCCGAGCGGGTTCGAGCTGGGGGCCGCCGAGCTCGACCGCGTCGTGACGGCGATCATGTCGGTGCCGCGACACTGATGTGAGGTTCCGGAGTCTGGCCGCCGTGGGGACGACGTTGGTCGTGCTGTGGCTGGTCATGTGCGCGTCGACGATCATCAGCCCAGGTCACGTCGACACCGCGGAGCCGCCGCCGGTGGCCGAGCCGACGTCGGTGCCCCGAGCGCAGGCGGAGCCGGATCCCAGCGACGCGCCCGACGACGGGGAGCGGACCGGGGGCGCGTCCGTCGGCACGCCGGAGGGCTTCGGCGAGGGGGTCACGGGCGGAGCCGGCGGCGACACGTTCTGGGTGACGTCGCTGGCCGACGACGGGCCCGGCACGCTGCGCGCCGGCCTTCGCGAGGCCGAAGGACCGCGGTGGATCCGGTTCCGCCAGGCCGGCAGGATCGAGCTCGAGACAGCTCTGGAGATCCCGTCCGACACGACCATCGACGGCCGCGATGCTCGGGTCGAGATCGCCGTGGTGGCGGACGTCACGGGGATGCAGGTCACGGACTCCGCCAACATCATCATCCACGGCCTGGTGTTCGTCGGTGGCCCGGCCACCAAGGACGTGGCCTACGAGCCACGCTCCGACGCGATCAACCTCATGCGCGCCGACGGCGTCTGGATCGACCACAACACCATGACCGGCTGGGGCGACCAGCTGGTCGGGATCGCCACCGCCACGGCGGTCACGGTGTCCTACAACCGTCTGCACGACCAGGGTGAGTGCGTGCTGGTCGGCGCCCGCTCGGTCGCGGAGGGCTCGTCGCGCACGCGCGTGACGATCCACCACAACCTCTTCGACCGCTGCGCTGACCGGTCGCCGAGGGCCGGGGACGGCAGCCGCGTGCACCTCTACAACAACGTCGTGCGTGACTGGGAGTTCTACGGCGTCGCAGCCGTCCGCGGCGCCGAGCTGCACAGCGAGCACAACGTCTTCGTCCCGCGGACCTCCAGGCGAGCGATCATCGACGACAGCGGCCGCGGAGGCCCGGGCTTCGTGTCCTCGACCTGCGACGTGGCTCCCCCCGCGGCCACCATCAGGCAGAGCGAGAGCGACGCCGTGTTCACCCCCTCCGAGGCGTACGACTACACCGTGCACGCGGCCGGCGACGAGCTCGTCGCGCACCTCGAGGCGTCAGCGGGCCGTCGCGAGCTGCCCGCGGCAGGGTTGGACGTGGAGCTCACCCGCGGCACGGCGAGCTGCGACGGCGAGTAGCGCGCCGAGGGTCGAAGGCGAGTAGCGCAGCGAGCTGCGACGGCGAGCAGCGCGCCGAGGGTCGAGTGCGTCCGCTGACGCGCTGATCGGGGCGCGGGGAGAGGTCGTACGCGTCATCGTGCCCGTTCGGGGGACAGGACATGTGACACCTGCGCATGCACGTGTTGACGATGGGGCCGTCCATTCTCCCCAACCTTGGACGACTCCCCGATGACAACCCATGCCCATGTCCGCTTCGACCCTGTCCGTGAAACCGCCCATCTCCGATCGTGGCGCGGCCGCACCCTGGTGCTGCTGGTCGCGATGCTGACCCTCCTCGCTCCCGCGCTCAGCGGGCTGCTCCCCTCCGCCTCCGCCGCCACCGGCGACGACGG
>JBFGFG010000217.1:0-4976 GCA_041579655.1 Nitriliruptoraceae bacterium | reverse complement strand
CGTCTGCTCGAGCGTGTCCAGCCGTGGCCGCGCCCCCCCGTCTGACCGGGCGGCGCTGCTCCCGTCCTCAGGCGACGAGCGCCTCGAAGCGCTCGCCGGTGAGCTCCTGCGACGCGCTCCACAGACCGGCCGCGATCGCGGTGTCCCGAGCCTTGGGGTTGATCTTCGCCCGGCCCACGGCCTTGCCGCGCATCTCGCCCGGGCCCTTGGGCCCGAGGTAGGTGCCGCCGGTGACGCCCGGTGCCGCGGTCGCAGCGATCTGCGGACGCGCGCCTGCCTCGGCCGACTGCGCGACGAGGTCGCCCGCCTTCATCAGCAGGTTGACCACGGTGCCGCGCAGCCCGGTCTGCTGGCCCGGCCCGGTGCGCTGCAGGTTGGTCGCCGCGTAGCCCGGGTGTGCCGCGACCGAGATCGCGGTGTGGTCGGTGGAGGCGAGGCGACGCTGGAGCTCGAGCGCGAACGAGAGGTTGGCGAGCTTGGACTGCGCGTACGCGGCCTCGGGGCTGTAGCTGCGGTTGGCGAACATCAGGTCGTCGAGCACGATGCGGCCCTGGTGGTGCACGCCTGAGGACACGGTCACGATGCGGGCGTCGGGCGCGGCGAGCACCAACGGCAGCAGCTGCCCGATCAGCGAGAAGTGGCCGAGGTGGTTGGTGCCGAGCTGCAGCTCGAAGCCGTCGGCCGTCGTCAGCTGCGGCGTCATCATCACGCCGGCGTTCGCGACCAGCCGGTCGAGGCGGTCGTGGCGCGAGGCCACCTGCTTGACGGCTGCCTCGACCGAGGACAGGTCCGCGAGGTCGAGCACCAGCGGCTCGAGGGTTGCCTGCGGGTGCTGGGCAGCGACCTCGTCGATGGCTCTCTGCGCCTTGGCCTCGCTGCGGGCGGCGACGATGACGTGGCCGCCGGCGCCGGCGATCGCGCGCACGGTCTCGAGGCCGAGGCCCGAGTTCGCGCCGGTGACGAGGGTCGTGGTGCCGGTCATGTCGGGCAGCGGAGCGGTCATCGTTGGTCCTGTGGTGGGAGGCATCGAGCCTACGACGGGCACAGGGCCTCGCCGTACCCTGACCGTGGCAGACGACCCAGTCGCCGAGGACCAGACCGGGAGGCGCCGTGACAGCCGACCCGACCGAGTGCTGCACGCCGGTGATGGCCGGTGCGCTGGAGGTCGACGACGCCGAGGCGCTCGCCGCGTCGTTCAAGGCGCTGTCGGACCCGGTGCGGCTGCGCCTGCTGTCGATCGTCGCCGCTGCGGCCGGTGGCGAGATCTGCGTGTGTGACCTGCCGGCGCTGGTCGACCGCAGCCAGCCGACCGTGAGTCACCACCTGTCGGTGCTGGTGGACGCGGGGCTCGTGACGCGCGAGCAGCGCGGCCGCTGGGCGTGGTTCCGGGCCGTGCCGGAACGCGTCGAGTCGTTGCGGGCCGTGCTCGCCACGGTCGGCTGATGGAGCCCCACGACACACCGAGCGTGCGACCCACGCTGGAGGCGCTCCGCGTACGCCTGGTGTCGCCCGCGTTTCTCGAGGCTGCCGGGGCCGGGATCCCGCACCGCACCCACGCCGTGGACCTGCACGAGGCGCTGGCGGTGGACACGCCGACCGACGTCCAGATGCTGGAGCTCGCCGGCTACGCCTCGCTCGGCCTCAGCGAGGACGAGCTGTTCTTCCTCGGGCGGCAGAACGTCCGGCTCCACGAGCAGGTGGAGATCCAGCACATCGACGACGTCGGTGGCGTGCCCATGACGGTGATCGAGTCGGACAGCTTCTACACCACGACCCACGCGCTGGAGCTCGACCGTCTGATCGACGTCCCGCCAGGAGGCGTGCTGCTGGGGCTGCCCGACCGGCACGTCATCCTCGCCCATCGCGTGCAGGGCTCGTCGGCGCAGGACGCCGTGGGCCCGCTGATCAAGCTGACGCTGGAGCGCTTCCAGACCCAGGAGGGGCACCTGTCGCCTCACCTGTACTGGTGGCAGGACGGCGTGCTCGAGCGCCAGCTCGTCGAGGTCGCCGAGGGCGGCAGCGTGCGCTTCACCCCCGGGCCGCGCTTCGTCGCGGTGCTCGGCTGACGTCAGGGGCGCAGCAGCAGCTTGCCCACGCCGTCGCTGGGGTCCGCGGCCCGCCGGTAGGCGTCCGGCCCGGCATCGAGCGGCAGCGCCGCCTCGGAGACGAGGTGGTCGATGGGTGTGCGCAGCCGGCCGTCCCGGACGGCCGCGATCACGTCCGGCAGCAGCGAGCGCACCGGGGCGCGCCCGAAGCGCACCGTGAGGTTGTGGTCGTACGCGGCGGCGGGGGAGAGCTCCAGCGTTGGGCGGGTCGGGACCGCGATGACCTGCACGGTGCCGCCGGGGCGCACCAGCCCGACCGCGGTCGCGAACGACGAGGCCGTGCCCGCCGCGTCCACCACGCCCGCCACGCCCTCGCCGCCGGTGACCTCCGCGACAACGGCTGCGACCTCGTCGGGGAGGCAGGCTCGTGCGCCGAGCCGCGCTGCTCGGTCACGACGGCCCTCGACGGGGTCCACGGCGATCACCGGCCGCATCCCCTGCGCGTGCAGCGACACCGCCGTGCACAGGCCGACGGTGCCGCAGCCGAGCACCACCACAGGCTCGCCGTGGCGGGCGTCGACGCGCAGCGCGGCGAACCAGCCGGTGGGCAGGTTGTCGGCGAGCAGCACACCCACCTCGTCGGAGACGTCGTGCGGCAGCTCGACCAGCGTCCCGTCGGCGTGCGGGACCAGCAGCGCCTCGGCCTGACCGCCGTGCAGCACGCTGGAGCCGTCCGGCGCGCCCCAGCCGAACAGACGCGCGTGCACGCACCGGGCGGAGAGGCCTCGTCCGCAGGGGGCGCAGGTGCCGCACGAGGAGGAGAACGGCACGATCACGCGGTCGCCGACGCGGAACGAGGCCACGTCGGAGCCGACGGCGGCCACCTCGCCCACGACCTCGTGCCCCGGCACGACGCCGGGGAGGAACGCCTCGCGCCCGGCCCACGGATGCAGGTCCGAGCCGCACACCCCGGCTCGGTGCACGCGCACCACTGCGTCGGTGGGCGCGGTGATGGCCGGGTCCGGCAGGTCGTGGGCGACCCGCAGGTCACGCACACCGTCCAGCACCAGCCCGCGCATCAGCCCGCGTCGCCGTCGGTGTCGCGTCCAGCCTGCTCGGCCGCGCGTCGGGCGCGCCGTGCCTCGGCCTCGGCCGCTGCGGCGGCTGCAGCCTCCTCCGGTGTCGGGGCGGTCCCGCCGAGGTGCGCCGGGACCCACCAGTCGTCGCCACGCTTCGGCTGCTGGGGGTAGCGGCGCGCGGCCGTGTCCACCAGCCCCTCGATTCGGGTCATCAGCCGGTCGGTGCCCGCCTGCGGGTCCTCGTCCGGCGCGAACGTCATCGGCTCGGACCAGTCGACCGTGATCACCACGTTGCGCTTGGTCAGCTCGGGCTTGCGGCCCTTGGTGTAGATCCGCTGGCTGCCCCAGATCGCGGCCGGGACGATCGGTACGCCCGCCTTCTGGGCCATGCGCACCGTGCCGGTCTTGCCCGGCAGCGGGACGAACGACCGGCTGATGGTCGCCTCGGGGAACATCCCGACCAGCTCGCCGCTCTGGAGCCGAGCGACCGACTCGTCGATCGTCGCGCTCGCCGCACCGCCGCGGTCGACCGGGATGTGCTTCATCGCGCGCATCAACGGACCGGAGAGCGGGTGGTCGAACGTCTCCTTCTTGGCCGCGTAGCGCACGAGCCGCTTGCTGCGCGTCACCGAGCGCACCGAGTGGCCCGACATCATGAAGTCGAGGTAGCCGATGTGGTTGGTCGCCAGGATCGCGCCGCCCGAGTCGGGAACGTGCTCGCCGCCGGTGGTGATGACCTTCCAGCCCTGGAGTGCGAAGCTCCACACCACCGTGCCGATGACGCTGCGATACACGGGTTCCATCTGCCGACCTCCAGTGGTCGGCGCCGAGACTACGCGCCGTGCTCGCCGGCCCGACGCCAGCACGACGTGGAGTCCTCGTGCTCGGCGCCGCCGTCGACGCCGGCGAGCAGCGCCGGGTCCAGGGGTGGGCCGTCCTCGTCGCCGTGGAGCACGGAGACGTCACCCGTGGCCTCGAGCACCACGGCGCGCACCTGCCCGGCGTGCAGCACGTTCGCCTCGCGCAGCTTGCCGCGCAGGTCCGCCTCGGTGACGCCGTTGCGGCGCAGCACGTCGTGCAGCACCCGAGGGCCGGCCATCAGCAGCACCGGCGAGTTGTCCACGACGGACTCGGCGCCGTGCACCCGGGCCCGCTGGAACAGCCACTGCCCGAAGAACAAAGCTCCGAGCGCGACCACCCCCTGCACCAACGGGATCGAGCCGCCGGCCGTCGCGGCCAGCAGCGAGCCCATCGCGACCGTGGCGGCGAACTCGTACGCGGCCATCTTCGCGAACGACCGCAGCCCGTAGACCCGGGCGAGCACGACCACGAACAGGAACGCGGCGAGGGTCACGAGGACGGTCAGCCCCGCCACCTCCCAGGTGATGTCGATCTGCATGCGCGCTCCGGCTCGGTGGCTCGGCCGAGTCCTGCCCGGTCGGCCGTACCCTCAACCGTCGCCCGTCCTGCCTTCTCGCCCTCCCCGGAGCCGCCCGTGTCCAGCCTGCTCGACGAGGCCGCGCGCCGTCGCACGTTCGCGATCATCTCGCACCCGGACGCCGGCAAGACCACGCTGACCGAGAAGTTCCTGCTGTACGCGGGCGCGATCGCGACAGCCGGTGGCACCAACGACCGCAAGGCCGACCGGGCTGCGCGCTCGGACTGGCAGGAGCTCGAGCAGAAGCGTGGCATCTCGGTGTCGTCCGCCGTGATGCGCTTCGAGCACCGCGGCTGTGTGTTCAACCTGCTCGACACCCCTGGCCACCGCGACTTCTCGGAGGACACCTACCGCGTGCTGTCCGGCGTGGACGCGGCGGTGATGGTGCTGGACGCCTCGCGTGGAGTGGAGCCG
>JBFGFG010000216.1:0-5009 GCA_041579655.1 Nitriliruptoraceae bacterium | reverse complement strand
CTGTACCGCAACGGCAACCTCACCCGCACCCTGCGCTCGACGCAGAACCACGGCTGGTCCAACGGCAACGGCTCGCTCGACGGCGACCGCGGCAGCTTCGTCCTCGAGGACGCCAACGGCAACCGCCTCACCGGCGAGAACACCGTCGTCGGCGCGTTCGACCGCGAGGCCTGGAAGGGCTCGACCTGGAGCGGCTCCACCTGGTCCGGCTCCACCTGGAGCGGCAGCACCTGGTCCGGCAGCACCTGGTCCGACAGCACCTGGTCCGGCTCGACCTGGTCCGGCTCCACCTGGAGCGGCTCCACCTGGTCCAGCGTCCGCTGGGGCCAGTGATCGCCCGTACCACCTGACACACTCGATGACGCCCGGCACCTGCCGGGCGTCATCGTCGTCGTGGATACCCTCCGGCCACGTCCGGGCGTTGGAGAATCTGTGGACCAGGGTGCGCTGCTGGCGGGTCGGTACCAGCTCGAGAGGGTCATCGGACGTGGCGGTATGGCCGAGGTCCATCGCGCCCACGACCAGGTGCTCAACCGCCCTGTGGCCGTCAAGCAGCTGCTGGCGCACCACGACGGTGACGCCCAGTTCCGGGAGCGCTTCCGCGCCGAGGCCCACGCGGCCGCGAGCCTGAACCACCCCAACATCACCGGCGTGTACGACACCGGCTCGCACGAGGACAGCCCGTTCATCGTGATGGAGCTCGTCGAGGGCCGCTCCCTGCAGGAGACGATCGCCGCCGGCGGCCTCACTGAGGACCGGGCGCTGGAGGTGTGCGCCGACGTCTGCGCCGCGCTGCAGTACGCGCACGACCGCAACCTGATCCACCGCGACATCAAGCCCGGCAACATCCTGCTCGCCGAGGACGGCTCGGTGAAGGTCGCCGACTTCGGCATCGCGCGCGCCATCGACGCAGACACGGTCACCCAGACCGCGGCGATCCTCGGCACGGCCGCCTACCTGTCGCCCGAGCAGGCGCAGGGCAAGCAGGTGGACGCACGCAGCGACCTCTACTCGCTCGGCGTGGTGCTGTACGAGCTGCTGACCGGCCACCAGCCGTTCACCGGCGACTCCGCCGTCACCGTCGCCTACCAGCACGTCCAGGAGCTGCCGACGCCGCTGCGCGAGCTCGACCCGACGGTCACCGGCTCCGCCGAGGCGATCGTGATGCGCGCCCTGGCGAAGAACCCGGCGAACCGTTACGCCTCGGCGTCCGAGATGCGCGACGACCTGCTGCGTGCCCGCAACGGCACCGCCGTCAGCGCCCCCGCGGTGCTGCCGCGCGCCGAGGCCGGTGCGCTGTCCGGCGCGGCCGCGGCCACGAGCACCGCGCTGCTGGACGTGCAGCCCCCCGGCCAGCCGCCGAGCCAGGCCGAGGACGACGACGAGGGCAACGGTCCGCGACGCGTCATCGGCTACGTGCTGCTCGCCCTGCTCACGGTGATCGCCGTGGCCGCGTCGGTCGCGTTCCTCGCTGACCGTCTCGCCGGCGACGACGTCACCCAGCTGAGCGTCCCGCTGGTCGAGAACCAGCTGCAGCAGACCGCCGAGGAGATCCTCGCCGAGCGCGGCTTCGACCTGCGCGTGCGCGACCAGGAGGAGTCCGACACGGTCCCCGCCGGGTACGTCATCTCGCAGTCGCCTGCTGCAGGCACGCTGGCCGACGAGGGCAGCACCGTGCAGGTCGTGGTGTCGCTCGGCGCCTCCACGGTCACCGTGCCGAAGGTCGAGGGCCTCGAGCTCGACGAGGCCAAGTCGGTGCTGCGCGAGGCCAAGCTGATCCCCGGACAGGTCGTGCGCGAACCCAACGACGAGGTCGAGGCCGGCATCGTGCTGCGCAGCGACCCGCCGGCGGACAGCGCCGCGGCCCCCAACACGCCGGTCAACCTCGTGGTCTCCAGCGGCGAGGAGACCGTGATGGTGCGCAACGTCGTCGGGTTCAGCGACGCCGACGCGCGCTTCCGCCTCGAGGACCAGGACCTCACCGTCAAGGTCGTGCGGGTGTTCAGCGACACCGTGCCCGAGGGCAACGTCGTCTCCCAGAGCCCGGAGCCGGGCACGGACGTGCCGGTCGGCTCCGAGGTGGTGCTGGAGGTCAGCCGCGGGCCTGCCGAGCCGAGCCCCGAGCCGTCACCCTCGCCGACCCCTGCGCCGGACCCTGACCCCACGACGGACCCGACGGAGCCGCCGAGCGAGGATCCCGGCCTCATCACCCCATGAGGCTCGGGCGGCGCGAGCAGCCACGGACACGGCCGTGCCCGGAGTGCGGCGCCGAGGCCCCCCGCCGCTCAGCCACGTGGTGCGGCCAGTGCGGTGCGGCCCTGCGGCCCACCACGCAGCTCGCGCACGGCGCCGTCGAGGAGGCGCCCGACGCTGTCGCTGACCCCGCGCCGCGCCGAGACGTCGGTCGCGTGCTGGCCGCGGTCGGGATCGTGGCGATCATGGGCACGCTGCTGGTCACGCAGGCCGCGGACGACACGTCGCTGATCCCCGCCGGCTACACCGCCCGCGGCGACGCCGCCCGCACCGGCATCGTCAGCCACGCCGAGGTGCCCGAACCCGACGGCATCGCGTGGACGGCGCAGGTGGCCGTGCCGCCGCAGGTCGTGGAGGGCACCCAGGTGCTCGGCAGCACCCACCTCACCGACGGACGCGAGGTGGTGGTCACGTTCGCGCCGTCCGAGGCGGGCCAGCGCATCACCGTCCACGGCGCGATGAACGGCACGCTGCTGTGGACCACGATGCTGCCGCTGGGCTCGCAGCCGTGGGACACGGACCTCGACTACGGCCTGGTCGCGCACCGCACCCTCGACGAGGTCTCGCTGCTGGACCTGACCACGCGGGAGCGGCGCTGGACGGTGCCGGTGCGGCTCTCCCGCGCCAGCGCCGTCACCCCGGCAGGCGTCGTGGGCGCGCCGGTGGACGCCACCGCCCCCGCGCTGGTGCTGCTCGACGCGCAGGACGGCAGCGAGCGCTGGCGCTGGGACTCCGACCAGCCAGGGGTGGTGACCGACGTGCACGCCGTGCCCGGTGGCGTGCTGGTGGACCTCTCGCGGCGTGACGGCGACGACCACGAGCTGGTGCGTCTGGACCTCGCCACCGGTGCGGTGGTGTGGCGGCTCGACCTGACCGGGGTGGTCCGGCGCGGCGTGTTCCCCGTGGCGCCGCTGGACGTGGACGGCGACGACGTGCTGATCGCCGGCGCCGACCGGACCGTGGTGCTCGACGCCCGCGATGGCACGGTGCGACCCGGGCTCGTGCCCGACGGCTTCTGGCCGCTCGGTGGCACGCTGCGCGACGGTCTGGCGGTGCTGCACGGCGGCGAGGGCGAGGTCGTCGCGGTGGACGAGGACGGCCTGCGCTGGCGCTCGCCGCTGGGCCGCTCGCCGCTGCTGGACGTGGCGGTCGGCGGCGACGTGGTGGCGGTGCGCGGCGACGCCGACGTGGCGCTGTTCTCCGCCGACGACGGCGGGCTGCTGGACCGGCTGCTGCTGCCCTCCACCGCGCTCGGACAGCTGTCCCTCACCGACGCCGGCACCGTGATGATCGTGCACCCTGACGGCACCCTCGAGGCGTACGGTCACGGCGGGACCAGGTGGCGCGTCGAGACCGTCACCGAGCACCTCCCGGACATGGCCACCGACGCCGGCGCGGTCGCGATCACGACGCCCTCGGGGGTCGAGGTGCGCGCCGTGGCCGACGGGATCCGACGCTGGAGCCACGACGCGTTCGACGACGAGCTGGTCACCACCGGCAGCCTCACCGCGCCGGTGCTGCGGGACGGGCTGGTCGCGTTCGCGCCGGCCGTCGGACAGCCGGCGGCCCGCGGGGGGCTGACCGGGCTGGTCGCCGACACCGGCATCGTCGACTGGGCGCGCCGTGACGACGCGCTGCCGGTGCGTGGTAGCTCCGTGCCGGCGGGCGACGAGCTCGTGGTGCCGGTCGGGACCCAGCTGCACGGCTACGAGCGCGACACCGGACGACGAGCCACGGTGCTGGAGACGGAGGCGGCACGCTCGGACCTCGCGGTCTCGGGCGACACGGTGGTCGCGATCGACCGTCCGCTGGACGTCGGCGACGTGTGGGGTGGCCGGCTGAGCACGCGCGAGCGGCTGTTCCGCGTCGTGGTGCGCGCGTGCGCGCCGCCGACGATCGTGGGTGAGCTGCTGCTGGTGCTCAACGACGTCGGCGAGGTGTTCGGCCGCTCGCTGGGCGACGGTGAGGGCGTGTGGGGCGAGCGCGTCCCCGGCAGCGTGTGCCGGCCGTTCTCGGTCGCCGGTGACACCGCCGTGGTGCTGGTGGACGACCGCACCCTGGTGGGCATCGACCTCGTCGGGGGCGACACCACGTGGACCGCGGAGCTCGGCGCCACGGCGTCCGCAGCGCCGGTCGTGGCCGGCGAGACCCTGCTGGTGCCGACGCTTGCGGGCGTGCTCGAGGCGTGGCAGGTGGGTGACGACGAGCCGCGGTGGACCGTCGAGCTCGACGGCATCGCCGGGGCCTCGGTCGCCGTGGACGGTGACACCATCCTCGTGCTGCGCCGCGACGGCGTGCTGCTCGGCCTGCGCTGATCCGGGCTCGTGGGCCCGTCGGACGCAGCAGCGTGCCATCCTGTGCGGCACAGCACCCCGTCGCACAGGAGCGCACGTGTCCTCGCACCTGCTGGTGGTCATGGGATCGGGCGAGACGACCCCGACGATGGTCACGCCGCACCAACGCGTGCTGGCGACGCTCGGCGACGCGCCGCGCGCCGTGCTGCTCGACACGCCGTACGGCTTCCAGGAGAACGCAGACGATCTCTCGGCGAAGTCGGTGGAGTACTTCCGGCACAACGTCGGCACGCCCGTGGACGTGGTGAGCCTGCGTCGCGTGCAGGACGCGACCTCGGTCGAGATCGAGCGGGCGCAGACGGCGGTGACGGACGCCGACTGGGTGTTCGTCGGTCCCGGCAGCCCCAGCTACCTCGTGCAGCAGCTCGCCGCGACGCGCATCCCGCAGCTGCTGCGGGAACG
>JBFGFG010000215.1:0-5020 GCA_041579655.1 Nitriliruptoraceae bacterium | reverse complement strand
GAGCGAGCCAGAGGAGGCGTCCGAGGCACCGCCGCCGGCGGGGCCCCCGGGGCCCGTCGAGACGTTCCGACGCCTCCGTCGCCAGATGCTCGGCGGCGATCGCCCGTTCATCGTGGCGCTCGTGGCCGCGGTCGCGTTCAGCACCGTGGTGGTGTCCGGCCCGATCCAGACCTGGCTCGGCCAGCGCCAGCTCGTCGTGGAGCGGCAGGCCGTGCTCGACGCGCTCGCGGCCGAGAACGAGCGTCTCGGTGACCGCGTGGATGACCTCAACGACCCGGCCACCATCGAGGGCGAGGCCCGCGAGGAGCAGGGCATGGTCCGGCCCGGCGAGGTCCCGTACGGCATCGTCCCGCCCGACCTCGACGACCAGCAGATCGCCCCGGACCTGTCGGACGCGGACGTCGAGCAGCGCGGCTGGTTCGGCCGCGTGTGGGAGGCCATGACCGGCTTCTTCGGCTGACCCCAGCATCCACGCGACAGACGAACGCCCCGCCGGGGATCCCGGCGGGGCGTTCGTGTGCCTGGGTTCGGTCAGGGGTTGACGGTGCTCTGGCAGATCGCCGTGCCCGAGGCACTGAGCGGCGTGCTGGAGCTGGAGTTGACGCAGTAGCCGGGCTGCAGCGGCACGTTGATGGTCATGTCCTCGAGCGCGACGACGCCCGGGGTACGGGTGCTGCCGGTGCCGAAGTACATCTCGACGAACGGGGCGACCACCAGGTACAGCGTCTCGCCCTGCTTCAGCGTCATACCGCCTGCGCCGAGCTCGACGGTGATGTCGTGCCCGATCGACGGCAGCAGCTCGAGGTGCGGCTGCATCTGGTGCTGCATCACGGTCGCGTTCGCGGGCGAGGTGCCCTTGGCCAGCCCGAAGAACACGCGCTGGTCAGCGGACGGCGAGTAGTACGTGGCGTCGAGCGTCGGCACGCCGGTGAGGACCGTGGTCTTCACAGCCGTGAACACCGGCAGGTACTGCGGAGCGCCAGCGCCCGCCGTGGTCGCGGCACCGGTGGTGAGCTCGACGTCGTAGCCGACCGGGAAGGCCATCGTGCTGCGCACGTCATCCGTCCACACGCAGGCACCGTTCATGTCGGTGATGCCGTAGCGGTGGTCGAGGAAGCCGTCGGTGCTGCCACCAGCCGCGACGATCCTGAAGAACGCTGCGGTCATCTCGCCGAAGGACTTGTGCGGGGTGGCGGCCGAGCAGCTGTCGCTGCCGGTCGCGGTGCCCATGGGGAACGCGGTCGGCAGCACGTGGCCGCCGTTGTAACCGATCAGGTACGAGCCGGCGCGGGCCTCGTCGGTCATCGCGTCGAGGTTGTCGAGCCCCTCGTTGAGGTTGAACAGCGTGTCGGACGAGCCCTGGCGCCACAGCGCCGGGATGTCGAGACGCACGCCGCCGTCGGGCACGTAGGTGCCGCCCTCGACGAAGCCGCTCGGACCGTTGGCGTTGAAGGTGGTGTCGATGTCCGGGATGCTCGGTGCCGGCGTGCCACCGATGGTGCCGTCGGGCCACTGGCCGGTGGCCGCGCCGTACGCGTACGCCTGCTGGATGTACTGGGCCGTGTCCTGGGTGGCGGTGCCCTGCAGCAGGGTCAGCCACGCGGTGCGGGCGACCTTCTGCGGGCCGAGCGCCTGCGGCAGGTCGTACCAGGTGATCTCGGGCGCGAGCGCGTCGAAGCGGGTGTCACCGTGGTCCGCGGTCTCGGTCAACGCGGTCACCGTCTGGTAGCCGCCGCCGTAGGACCCACCGACCGCGAAGACGGTCGGGTCGTCGAGGCCCCACACGCCGTCCGCGGTGGCGTCGACGTCACGCATGACCCAGTCGAGGCCCTGCACGATGTCGAGCAGGCCCTGGACGTCCTTCGCCTCGCGGGTCGGCTCCTGCACGTACGCGCGGTCGCCGGACTGGCCGAAGCCCCGCTGGTCGAACGAGATGCCGCCGAAGCCGCGGTCCGTCCACTCCTTCATGTTCTTGGTGCGCGATCCGCCCCAGCCGTGGCTCGAGAACACCATCGGCACCGGGTTCGCGGCGCTCGCGCCGGCCGGTCGGAAGATCGTGTAGTGGATCTTGACGCCGTCGAACGAGGTGAGCACCCCGTCCTGCTGTTCCCCCTCAGCGGGTCCGGGCACGACGGAGGCGACGCTGTCCTCGCTGAGCGAGAACGACGTGGTGGCGCCGTCGGCGAGGGACGGGGTGAAGGCGAAGGCGGCGAGCGACGCAGCGCTCAGGGCCGCCAGCAGGCGACGTGACATCAGGGGGCTCCGGGTGGGTCGTGCAGGGCGTGCGGATGCGCCCGCACACGAGGTCGTGCACAGGCTTTCGACACTCAACGACCCCAGACCTGCCAGGAGACGGGTGTGAGGGATCTCGGGGACGCGTCACAACCCGGCCCCATGCCGACGGTGACCGGTGTGCACCGGCGTGTGCGTCGCGTCCGCGATGTCTGGTTGCACTGCAACCCGGGCATGCATACGTTACATAACGCGCCACAACCGATACCCCACCAGGTGTGGCCGGCGCACCACGCCCGAGGAGTGACCTCCACTGAGCACGCAGACCGAGACCCAGACCCAGAAGTCGGCCCATGAAGAGGCCGCCACGCAGGACGACGAGATGATCACGGGGACGGTGAACGGACCCGCAGACCTCCAGGGCACCATCGTCACCGGCACGGTCAGCAGCGTGAAGGAGTTCGGCGCGTTCGTCGACATCCCGCTGCCCACCGACGACGAGCTGCGCACGATCACCGGCATGGTGCACGTCTCCGAGATCGCCGAGACGTTCGTCGACAACATCTACGCCCACGTCGGTGAGGGTGACGAGGTCGAGGTTGCGGTGATGGACGTCGCCGACGATGGCAAGGTGTCGCTGTCGATGAAGCGCGCCGACCCGGACTGGCTCGACGACAGCATCCCGGACCTGCGCCCGAAGGACGGCAAGGAGTTCAGCCGCAAGCTGCGCCGCTTCATGCACCGCTCCCAGCAGTCGCAGGGCGCGCTGCGCCGCCAGAAGCGCCAGCGCCTCGGCATGAGCGCCCGACGGCGCGGCTGACCGCCTCGCTGCACCACCGACGACCCGCCCGAGACGGCGGGTCGTCGCTGTAGCGTCTGGAGCCCACAAGCAACGGAGCGCACGTGGTGTTCGAGGAGTCGGGTCTGCCGACGAACGGCAGCGTCGAGGACGCCGTGGTCCGGGACCCGGACGCGTCGTACGAGCGCGCGGCCGCTGTGCCGATCGTCACCGACCCGGTCGAGAAGGCCGTCGTCTCCGCGCTGCTCGGGCGCCCGTCACGGGGCGAGAGCGCCGTCGCGCACCGCTGCACCCACGGCCTGCCGACGGTGGTGCGGGTGTCGCCGCGGCTGAAGGACGGCACGCCGTTCCCGACGGTGTTCTGGCTCACGTGCCCGCTGGTGAAGCGCAACGTCGGCACGCTTGAGGCGGACCAGGTGATGGTCGGGCTCAACCAGCGCCTCGCCGAGGAGCCCGAGCTCGCGGCCGAGTACGCGGCGGGCAGCGAGCGCTTCGTGGCGTTCCGCGACGAGCTCGGCGGCCCGCTGCCGGGCAACACCTCCGCGGGCGGCATGCCGGGCCACATCAAGTGCCTGCACGTGCACGCCGGACACACGCTGGCCACGAACGACAACGTCATCGGTCACGAGGCGCTCGACCGCTCGCTGCCCATCGCCTGCCCCGCGCCCTGCGTGGACCTCGACACGGTCCTCGACGAGTGGGGCGAGGACGGCACGAAGGCCGAGCGATGAGCGGCGATGCGCGTCGCGGCGCGATGATGCAGGCCGCCGTGGACGTCGGCACCAACACGATGCGGCTGCTGGTGGTGGACGAGGCCGGATCGGCCGTCGCCCGCGAGCTGACGATGGTCCGGCTCGGCGAGGGCGTGGACGCCACGGGCCAGCTCGACGACGCCGCCCTCGAGCGCGCGCTGACCTGCTTCGAGGCGTACCGCGACCGCTGGCGCGACCTCGGCGTGCTGGACGTGGACGTGGTGGTGGGCGCGACCTCCGCCGTGCGTGACGCGTCCGACCGCGACCGTTTCCTCGACGGCTGCCGCGCGCTGGCGCCGGCGGCGGACGTGCGCGTGCTCTCGGGCGACGAGGAGGCCGACGGCGCCTTCCGTGGCGTCGCTGCCTCCCTGCCTGACCTGCCGCGGCCGCTGGTGGTGCTCGACATCGGTGGCGGGTCGACGGAGCTGGTCGTGGGCGACGTCGACGACCGCGTCGTGGCGTCGATCTCGCTGCAGCTCGGCTCGGTCCGGCTGACCGAGCGGATGATGCCCAGCGACCCGCCCACGGAGGCCGAGGTGCTGGGCGCCGTCGCCGAGGTGCGTGCGCAGCTCGAGCGCGGCGCGGCGACGCTGGGTGCGCCGCTGCGCGCGGCTGCCAGCCTGGTCGGTGTCGCCGGCACGGTGACGACGATCGCCGCGCTGCGGGACGGCCTCGGTGTGTGGCAGGACGGCCGGGTGCACGGGCGTGTGCTGACCGCGGGCGACGTGCTGGCCGTCAGCAACGACCTCGTGGTGCAGGACCGGGCGTGGATCGCCGCGCACGACGAGGTGCAGGCTGGCCGTGAGGACGTCCTCGCGGCGGGCGGGCTGATCCTGCGCGGCGTGCTGGACGTGCTGCGACAGGACGCGCTGACCGTCAGCGAGGCCGACGGCCTCGACGGACTGGTGGCCGGCTGATGCGGATCTCGGTGGCCGACGCGTTCCGGGCCTCGCTGGCGCAGTCGCTGGCCGAGGTGACGGCGCAGGAGCTGGAGACGCCGCCGGGCGGGCGCGTGGGCGCCGTGCTGGTGCTGTTCACCGAGGATCGCGCGGGTGGGCTCGAGGTCGTGCTCACCCGGCGCCGCAAGGACCTGCGCTCGCACCCGGGGCAGCTGTCGTTCCCCGGCGGCCGCGTGGACGACGACGATGACGACGTCGTCGAGACCGCGCTGCGCGAGGCGGCCGAGGAGATGGGCCTGCGCCCGGCGTCGGTCTCGCTGGTCGGTCGCGGCCGTGTG
>JBFGFG010000214.1:0-5027 GCA_041579655.1 Nitriliruptoraceae bacterium | reverse complement strand
GAAGGCGAGACGGTGCTCGCCGAGGCGCTGCAGCGTTTCGATATCGTGCATGCCTGCTGTGTGCACAGGACCGGTGAACTGGCCATTGGTGAGATGGCGGTATGGGTCGGTGTCAGCGCCGCGCATCGCGATGCCGCATTTCGCGCCTGCCGGTACATCATCGACGAGATCAAGAGTCGCGTGCCAATCTGGAAAAAGGAATTCTTCACCGACGGCACGTCCGAGTGGGTCAATTGCGCCGCGTGTGCCGCTGCCGGTCAGGCACCTGAAGCATCACGCGGCGGTTTTGCCCGAACCCGATAAGTAAGGCCTCGATCGGTGTCCCGGGTCGGCGCCGGTCCGCGTCCGGCCGATCAACATCAATTGCGAGGCGACGTACCACTGCGAGTTGTGAAGCTCGCGGTTGACATCGATGGAGCGTGTCTCTCACACTGGATCACGGCGGCCGGTTCTCGTTCGTGCGCGTGGTGGGGGTGCGCGTGGGTCAGCTGCTGACGCTGGTGGGGTTCTCGCCGGTCACGACGAAGACGACGCGGTTGGCGACCGAGACCGCGTGGTCGGCGATGCGCTCGTAGTAGCGCCCCAGCAGGGCGATGTCGACGGCTGCCTCGACGCCGTGGGCCCAGTTGTCGGCGAGCAGCTCGGTGAAGCTGGTGCGACGCAGCTGGTCCATCTCGTCGTCGTCCTGGCGCAGCGCCGAGGCCTCCTCGACGTCACGACTGAGGATGATCTTGGCGAGGCGGCTCACCATGTCCTCGGCGACGTGCGCCATCCGGGCGACCGTCGCACGCACGTCCTCGGGCACGGCCACCTCGGGCACGCGCAGCCGGGCGATCTTGGCGACGTGCACCGACAGGTCACCCATCCGCTCGAGCTCGGCGACCATCCGCAGCGCGGCGACGACCGTGCGCAGGTCCTTCGCGACGGGCTGCTGGAGCGAGAGCAGCTCGAAGCACGACTCCTCGACGCCTTCCCGCGCCCGGTCGATGTGGACGTCGGCGCTGATGACGCGTTCGGCGACGCCTGCGTCACCGGTCATCAGGGCCTCGGAGGCTTGGCCGACGGCGGTCTCCACCAACCGGCAGATCGCTGCCAGGTCGACGAAGATCCGGTCGAGCTCGTCATGAAACTTCTCGCGCATGACCCTGACTCTAGGCGGGGGTCCGGTGCACTGCGAAGCGAGGGAGTGAACGCAGGGTGAACAGGCCATGCTCACACGCGTCCGGGCGAACGGCGGGTGTCGGGCACCGTACGATCCGGGTGTGGATCCGACGACGCAGGCGTTCCTCGCCGCGCTGCTCGGGGCCGTCGTTGCCGGAGGAGCCGTGCTGGCGTGGCACCTCAGTGACCGTCAGCAGCGCTGGCAGCCGGTGCTCGACGAGCCGGCGGTGCCGGCCTCGGTCGCCGCGGTGCTCTCGGTCCTGCGCAGCAGCGCGGTGATCGTCGACGACTCCGACGTCGTCCTCAAGGCCTCGGCGCCGGCGTACGCGATGGCGCTGGTGCGCGGCACCAACCTCGTCAACGACGAGCTCGCCGCGCTGGTCACCGAGGTGCGCCGCGACGGCCAGATCCGCGAGACCGAGCTCGTCATGCCCCGCAAGAACGCCCCGTCGCGCCACGTCAGCGTCCGCGTCGCCCCGCTCGGGTCGCGCCTGGTGCTCGCCCTGGTCGAGGACCGCACGCGCGAGCGCCGGGTCGAGCACGTGCGGCGCGACTTCGTGGCCAACGTCAGCCACGAGCTGAAGACCCCGGTGGGCGCCATCCGCCTCCTCGCCGACGCCGTCCGCGACGCCTCCGACGACCCCGAGGCCGTCGTGCGCTTCTCCGACCGGATGCTCATCGAGAGCGACCGGCTGACCCGGCTCGTGCAGCAGGTCATCGAGCTCTCGCGCCTCCAGGGCGACGAGCCGGTCGAGTCACCGCTGCCGATCTCGCTCGACCACGTCATCTCCCTGGCCATCGACACCAGCGCGATCGACGCCGCTGCCAAGGGCATCTCGGTGGTCTCCGGCGGCGAGAACGACCTCCAGCTGTACGGCAACGACGAGCAGATCACGACCGCGGTCGCCAACCTCGTGGCCAACGCCGTCCACTACTCCGACCCCGACTCCACGGTGCTGGTGACGACCAAGGGCGTCGACGGCTTCGTGGAGGTCAGCGTCGTCGACCAGGGCATCGGGATCCCGCCGGTCGAGATCGACCGGATCTTCGAGCGGTTCTACCGCGTCGACCCGGCCCGCCACCGCTCCACCGGCGGCACCGGGCTGGGGCTGTCGATCGTCAAGCACGTCGCGGCGACGCACGGTGGCGACGTCCGCGTCTGGTCCGTCGAGGGCCAGGGCTCCACCTTCACCCTGACGCTCCCCCGCGCGGACGCCTCGTCGGGAGCCCCCGCCGGGACCCGCGTCAGCACCCCCACAGCAGCATCAACCAGCGCGACGCCCGAGGTGTCCGCGGACGAGCAGGAGGAACGATCATGACGCGGGTACTCGTCGTCGAGGACGAAGAGAGCTACAGCGAGGCACTGGCCTACATGCTGCGCAAGGAGGGCTTCGAGGTCGCCATCGCCGCCGACGGCAACGCCGCCCTGGTCGAGTTCGACCGCAACGGCGCCGACATCGTGCTGCTCGACCTGATGCTCCCCGGGATCCCCGGGACCGAGGTGTGCCGCACGATCCGCCAGACGTCGAACGTGCCGGTGATCATGGTCAGCGCCAAGGACGACGAGGTCGACAAGGTCGTCGGGCTCGAGCTCGGCGCCGACGACTACGTGACCAAGCCCTACTCGCCCCGCGAGCTGGTGGCACGCATCCGCGCCGTCCTGCGCCGCGGCAACGACCCCGACCTGCTGCCCGACACCCTCGAGGCCGGCCCGATCCGGATGGACGTCGAGCGGCACGTCGTGACCGTCGACGGCCACGAGCAGCGGCTGCCGCTCAAGGAGTTCGAGCTGCTCGAGATGTTCCTGCGCAACCCCGGGCGCGTGCTCACCCGAGGCCAGCTCATCGACCGGGTGTGGGGCTCCGACTACGTCGGCGACACCAAGACCCTCGACGTCCACGTCAAGCGCCTGCGCGCCAAGCTCGAGCCGGACCCGGGCGAGCCGAAGTACCTCGTCACCGTGCGCGGGCTGGGCTACAAGCTCGATCTCTGAGCGGTGGCAGTTTCACCACTTACGTGGTGAAACTCCCGCTTCTTGTACGGAACTTCATGACACAAGCGGGAGATTCACCGCTTCAGCGGAGAATCTGCCCGCCGGCCGCGTCAGCCGCCGGCGGCAAGGTCCGATACCCGCGCGACAACAAGCCATGAGCGTCCTTACGCTTCACTCATGACGAGTACGACGCCCGCGGCGGAGCCGACGACCACCCCGCCGTCCGGACCCACCGGCCCCGACGCGCCGTCCGGTCCGCCGGCCTGGCTGCCCCTGGCCGCCGTCGCCACCACCCTGCTGCTGTGGGCCTCCGCGTTCGTGGCGATCCGCTACCTGGCCGAGGATTTCTCCGCCGGCCCGCTCTCGCTCGGTCGACTGCTCGTCGGCGCGCTTGCGCTCGCCGCCTTCGCGCTGCCGAAGGGACTGCCGCGACCCAGTGCGCGCCAGTGGCGCTCGATCGTCGTGATCGGGGTGCTCTGGTACGCCGTCTACATGGTGGCGCTCAACCTCGGCGAGCAGCACGTCGACGCCGGCACGGCCGCGATGCTGATCCAGGTCTCCCCCGTGCTGATCGCGGTCCTGGCTGCGATCTTCCTCTCCGAGCGGTTCACCCTCCAGCTTGTCGTCGGTCTCGCCCTGGCCTTCTCGGGCGTGGCCGTCATCGCGCTGGCGAGCACCCCTGACGGCGACCGCAGCCTGCTCGGGATCGCGCTGTGCCTGCTCGCGGCGGCGGCGTACTCGGTGAGCCTGATCGTCCAGAAGCCGCTGGTCGCCTCGATGTCGTCGCTGCACGTCACCTGGCTGGCGTGCACGGTCGGCGCGGTGGTCTGCCTGCCGTTCGCGGGCTCCCTCGTCAGCGAGATCGGCGAGGCCCCGGCCTCCTCGATCTGGTGGTTGGTCTACCTCGGTGTCTTCCCGACCGCGATCGCGTTCACGACCTACGGCTACGCGCTGCAGCACATGACGGCGTCCAGCCTCGGCGTCACGACCTACCTCGTGCCGCCGATCACCGTCGTGCTGAGCCTGGTGTTCCTCAGCGAGGTGCCGCCGTCACTGACCTACTTGGGTGGGGCGCTGGCCCTGGTCGGGGTCGCCGTCGCCAGGCGTACGGCGCGGCCGCGGCCGGTGCAGCCGGTCTGACTCAGACCGCGAGCGCGCGGCCGAGGCTCTCACGCAGCGCCGCCGTCGCCCGGCTGCGCAGCTGGCTGACCCGCGACTCGGTCACCCGCAGCACCTGACCGATCTCGCTGAGCGTGAGGCCCTCGAAGAAGTAGAGGGCGATGATGATCTGGTCGCGTTCAGGCAGCGCGCGCAGGGCGCACAGCAGCGCGCGGCGGGTCTCCTCGTCCTCGAGGGCCTCGTCGACACCGGGGCCGAGGTCGTCGAGGGCGGCGATCTCGTCGTCCTCGGCGGAGCCGATGTGCGAGGGACGCTCACGCAGCTTGCGCAGGTCGGCCGCGGTGATCTCGGCCTCGGTGCAGACCTCTGCGTCGGTCGCGACGCGGTTGAGGCGGTGCTGCAGGGTCTCGCGGGCCCGGTCGACGTCGCGCTGCAGCGTGCGGATCGAGCGCGGCACCCAGTCGGCCGCGCGGATCGAGTCGATGATCGCGCCACGGATGCGCGGCACCGCGTAGGTCTGGAACTGCAGGCCGCGCTCGGGCTCGAACTTCTCGACCGCGTCCATCAGGCCGATGACGCCCTCGGAGACGAGGTCGGCGGAGTCGACCGACTGCGGGAGCCCGCTGCGCACACGGCCCACGACGTACTTCACCAGCGGGGAGTAGAGCAGCACCAACTGGTTGCGGGCCTCGGGTGAGCGGTCCTGCGCGAATCGTGCCCACAGCTCGTCGGGCGACTCGTCGTCCACGCTCGT
>JBFGFG010000213.1:0-5057 GCA_041579655.1 Nitriliruptoraceae bacterium | reverse complement strand
CCGCCACGCGTCACGTCGGTGGTCGCGCGTTCCAGCAGCGTGTGCTGCTCGGCGAGGTGCGGGACGAGCACGAGCTCGTACGCGGACGCGGGGGTCGTGAGGTCCGCCAGGCCGAGGACGTCGACGATGGCGGCCTCGGTCTCGGCCGTGTCGTACGCGGCGGCGAGCCCACCGACGGCCACGCCCATCGCGACCGTGAACGCGATCAGCGACGTCACCAGCCGGCGACGGGGACGGTCCGCGAGCGCGGTCGTGCGCGCCAGCCGGTCGATGGCCGCCGCGGCGTTCGCCGGCGTCCGGTCGGGTGCGGGTGCGGGCGCTGGTGCGGGGGTGCTCATGCTCGTCCCTGCGCGCTGGTCGCGTCGGCGGCACGGACGCCCGCGCCTGTCAGCAGACCGTCGCGCAGCCGCAGCACGCGGTCGGCGAACGCAGCCTGGGCCGGGTCGTGGGTGACGATGACCGCGGCAGCGCCGGCGTCGACCCGGGCGCGGATCACCGCCATCACCTCCTGCGCGGTCAGCTCGTCGAGCGCGCCCGTCGGCTCGTCGGCCAGCAGCAGCTCACGTCCTCCGATGAGCGCGCGGGCGATCGCGACGCGCTGCTGCTCGCCGCCGGACAGCTCGTCGGGGAAGCGGTCAGCGACGGCCTCGGCGTCCAGCACGTGCTCGAGCGCGGTCATCGCCGCGACCCGCGCCTCGGCCGCGCCCACGCCGTCCAGCTCCATCGGCAGCGCGACGTTCTCGGCCACGGTGAGCGTCGGCAGCAGGTTGCCGTCCTGGAACACGTAGCCGACGTGCCGCCGGCGCAGCTCGGCCAGCTCGGCCGCTCGCAGCCCGGCCAGCTGCTGACCGACGACCTCGACGGTGCCCGAGGTCGGCACGTCGAGCCCGCCGGCGAGGTTGAGCAGCGTGGACTTGCCGCTGCCCGAGCGGCCGGTGATCGCGACAAGCTCGCCTGCGTGGACGTCGAGGTCGACGCCGCCCAGCGCGGTGACGGCGTGGGCGCCCTCGCCGTGGATGCGGATGGTCCCGCGCAGGCGGAGGACGGGTGCGGTGGTGGTCATGCGGAGCTCCGGTCAGGAGTCGTCGCGGCTGGGCCGGACTGGCGTGCGGGTGTCTGTGCGAGGGCGTCGAGCGGTGTGGGTCAGCCGTCGTCGGCGGGGGCTGCGGCGAGGCGCTCCTCGACGAGGTCGAGCCACTCGAGCTCGGCCCGGGCCAGCAGCACCTGACGGTCGAGCGCGAGCACGACCTCCAGCGCGGTGGCGCCCGCGCGGTCCCGGGTCAGCTGCTGCACCGCGGCCATCGTCGAGGCGCGCTGCGCGTCGAGCACGGCGTGCGTCTCGACCAGCCCCGTGCGGCGCGCGAGCAGCACCTTCAGCACCAGCTCGTCGCGCGAGGCGACGTCCGGCAGGATCGGCGCGACGAGCCACGCGCGGACGTCCTCGCGCCCCGCCGGGCTCAGGGCGTAGGCGTGTCGACCGCTGTCGTCGGCCTCGCCGTCCGCGACGACGAGGCCATCGCGCTCGAGGCGCTGGAGCGTGGTGTAGACCTGCCCCACGTTCACCGACCACAGCGCGCCGACCGTCTCCTCGAGCTCAGCCCGGAGCCGGTAGCCGTGGGTCGGCGCGGCGTCGAGCAGCGCCAGCAGCCCCTCTCGAACGCCCATCTCGACTCCGTGTCAGCGAGCCGCGACGAGCTGTCACCGCTTGTGGATACGCAGTATGCATACTCAGTATCCCTCGCGCAAGATGCAGACCCGCATCCGGGTGCGGCTCCGTCGAGGACGAGCCACCCCGCGGCGCGGCCTACGCTCCGCTGCGCACCGCACGGAGGACTCCCCCATCGGCATCGTGGTCCAGAAGTACGGCGGCACGTCCGTCGGGGACGTGACCCGCATCAAGAACGTCGCCGACCGCATCGCGCGCACGCGCGCGGCCGGGCACAAGACCGTCGTGGTCGTCTCGGCGATGGGCGCGAGCACCGACGAGCTCGTGGACATGGCAGCGAAGATCTCGCCGACCCCGCCCGGGCGCGAGATGGACATGCTGCTCACGGCCGGCGAGCGCATCTCGATGGCGCTGCTCGCGATGGCGCTGCACGAGCTGGGCTGCCCCGCGCGCTCGTTCACCGGCAGCCAGGCCGGCATCATCACCGACGAGGCGCACGGCAAGGCGCGCATCATCGACATCACGCCGGGGCGGGTGCACGCCGCGCTCGACGAGGGCGACGTGGTGATCGTGGCCGGCTTCCAGGGCGTGAGCCAGGTGAGCAAGAACGTCACCACGCTCGGCCGTGGCGGCTCCGACACGACGGCCGTCGCGCTCGCCGCGGCGCTGGGCGCCGAGGTGTGCGAGATCTACACCGACGTGGACGGCATCTACACCGCCGACCCGCGCATCGTCCCGGACGCGCAGAAGCTCGACCGTCTGTCGTTCGAGGAGGCGCTCGAGCTCACGGCGCAGGGCGCGCAGGTGCTGCAGGTGCGCAGCGTCGAGATCGGCCGCAACAACGGCGTGCCGATCCACGTCCGATCCAGCTTCAGCTACCAGCCCGGCACCATGGTGGTGCCACAGGAGGACATCGTGGAGAGCACCATCATCTCGGGCGTCGCGCACGACACGTCGGAGGCCAAGGCCACCGTCCAGCACGTCGACGACACCCCCGGCGTCGCCGCCAACCTGTTCACCACGCTCGCCGAGGCGAACGTGAACATCGACATGATCGTGCAGAACGTGTCGGAGGCGGGTCACACCGACATCTCCTTCACGCTGCCGATGGGTGACCTGCACGCCGCCACCACGGTGCTCGAGAAGTTCATCGCCGAGGGCGGCGCGACCGGCCTGGCCGTCGACGAGCAGGTCGCGAAGGTGTCGCTGGTCGGCGCCGGCATGAAGACCCACCCGGGCGTCGCCGCGACGATGTTCCGCGCGCTGTCCGACGCCGGCATCAACATCCAGATGATCTCAACCTCCACCATCCGCGTGTCGGTGGTCGTCGAGGCAGCCGCCGCGGAGCGCGCCGTGCGCGTCATCCACGACGCGTTCGACCTCGGGGCCAAGTGACCGACCTCCAGACCGCCGCGGTCGTGATCTCGGCCGTGCTCGGTGGCGGGGTCCAGGCCGTGCTGGGCTTCGGCGGCTCGTTCATCATGGTCCCGGTCGTGGCCGTCATCGCCCCCGAGGCCGTGCCCGCGTCGGTGCTGGTGGGGCTGCTGCCGCTGACGATGCAGGTCGCGTGGCGCGATCGCCGCGCCATCGACCGCAGCGCGTTCTGGCGCGTGACCACCGGGCGCATCCCCGGCACCGTCGCGGGCACCGCCGTGGTGGCGCTCGCGCCCGCACGGGTGCTGACGCTTGTGATCGCCGCGGTGCTGCTGCTCGCCGTGGTGGCGACCAGCGCCGGGTGGAAGGTGCGCACCACGCCGCTGACCCAGGGCGTGGGCGGGTTGGTGAGCGGCTTCACCGGGACGGCCGCTGCGCTGGGCGGTCCGCCGCTGGCGCTGCTGTACCGGGACGCGACCGGCGCCGACCGGCGGGGCACGCTCTCGGCGATCTTCAGCTTCGGCATCATCTTCGGGCTCGGGACCCTGGCGGTGGCCGGCGAGTTCGACGCAGCCGACCTCGCCACGGGGCTGCTGCTCGGTCTGAGCCTCGTCGCCGGCGCCGTGCTCGCGGCGCCCGCCGTGCGTCACCTCTCCGACGACCTGCTGCGACGCGCCGTGCTGATCTGGGCGGCTGTCGGGGCCGTCACCGCGCTGGTGCGCTCCTTCCTCTGAGGCGAGCCGACCCGCGGTCGGCTCGCGGTCGGCTCGCGGTCGTCGGGGCGCTACGGCACGCTTGTCGCTCGCCAGCTGCCTCCCCGAACCCACCGAGGTCCCCAGATGTCCGCACGCGTCGCCGTCGTCGGAGCCACCGGAGCCGTGGGGCAGGAGCTCCGCCGCCTGCTCGAGAGCCGGGCGTTCCCGGTCGACGGGGAGCCGGTGTTCCTCGCCAGCGCGCGCAGCGCAGGCAGCACGCTGCCGTGGAAGGGCGGCGAGGTCACCGTCCGCGAGCTGACGCCCGAGGCGTTCGCCGACATCGACATCGCGTTGTTCAGCGCCGGCGGCGCCCGCTCCAAGGAGTTCGCCCCGATCGCGGCCGAGGCCGGCGCGGTCGTCGTCGACAACTCCAGCGCGTTCCGTCAGGACCCCGACGTGCCGCTGGTGGTCGCCGAGGTGAACCCGGCCGACGTCAAGGACCGGCCCAAGGGCATCATCGCGAACCCCAACTGCACCACGATGGTGCTGATGGTCCCGGTCAAGCCGCTGCACGACGCGTTCGGGCTCACCGAGATGGTGGCCACCAGCTACCAGGCCGCCGGCGGCGCCGGGATGTCCGGCATCGACGCCCTGCTCAACGAGACCCGCGCGCTGCTGCAGGACCCCGAGCGGCTGCGCTTCGACGGCGCGGGCGCCGAGGCGTCCATCGAGCCGCAGCAGTTCAGCAAGGTGATCGCGTTCAACGTGCTGCCCCACGCCGGCAGCTTCACCGAGCAGCGCCACACCGACGAGGAGTGGAAGCTCGTCCACGAGTCGCGCAAGATCCTCGGTCTCGACGCGCTGCGCGTCTCGCCGACCTGTGTACGGGTGCCGGTGCTGGTCGGCCACTCGATCCAGGCTCGCCTCACCTTCGGCACCGAGGTCACCCGTGACGCGGCGCTGGAGGCGATGGCCGGTTTCCCCGGCATGCGCATCGTCGACGGCGTCGACAGCGATGGCGAGGAGCTCGCCTACCCGACCCCGCTGGCCTCGGCCGGCGTCGACGACGTGCTCGTCGGCCGCATCCGCGAGGACCTCGGCGACCCGCGCTCGCTCAACATCTTCGTGGCCGGCGACAACCTGCTCAAGGGCGCTGCCCTCAACACCGTGCAGCTCGCCGAGCTCGTGGTGCGCAACGGCTGAGGTTCAGCAGACGCAGGGACGCTGCTCGCAGCGGGGGCAGCCGGCGGCGTAGCGCTCGGCGGCCTCGGCGAGGTCCACCCCGGCCATGTCGGCGAGCGTGGTGAGCCACGCGAGCACGT
>JBFGFG010000212.1:0-5069 GCA_041579655.1 Nitriliruptoraceae bacterium | reverse complement strand
GTCACAGCGGGCGCGCTCCAGGGCGCTACGACCTGCCGGGGTTCGTCGCCGACGCCCGGGCGGTGGTGGAGCAGGCGGCCGGCGGCAGCGCGTTCCTCGTCGGGCACTCGCTCGGCGGCGTCGCTGCTGCGGCGCTGGCCCAGCAGGAGCCGTCGCTCGTCCGTGGGCTGCTGCTGGAGGACCCGGCGCTGCTGCTGGCGCTACCGGTGCCGAGCGATGCTCCGGCGCCCAGCGGGCCGCTGATCGACATGTTCCGGCTGATCCGGACCCAGATGCCGAGGACGCAGGCGGCGGGGACGTCGGCGCAGGCCCTCGCCCGGATGCTCGCGTCGTCGCCCACCCCGTTCGGGGTGAAGGTGCGCGACCGCTACCACGACGACGTGCCGCTGGCGTGGGCCGAGAGCCAGCTGCGGTTCGACGTGGCTGCGCTCGACCGGTTCCTCGAACCACCCAGCGACAACCTCGGTCCGGGGCTTGACCTCGACCGGCCGACGGGCGTGCCGACGACCGTGCTCGCGGCGGACGTGACGGCGCCCAACCGCGTGATCTCGCGCGCCATCGCCGACCGCATCCAGCAGGTGGATCCGGCGCTGGTGCTCGAGCGGGTCCCGGGCGCCGGGCACAACATGCACGCAGAGCGCGACACGCGGGCCGTGTTCCTCGAGCGGCTCACGGCGGCGTTGCGGACGACGTTTCCCGGCTGAGCGGCCGCCTCCGGTCGGCTCAGCTCAGACGGCGGGGACCGAGGTCTCCCAGGCCTCCCAGGCGCTGGACACCATGTCGTGCAGGTTCCGGGTGCCGCGCCAGCCGAGCTCGCGCTCGATGAGGCCGGCGCTGCCGACGATCCGCGGGGGGTCACCGGCGCGGCGCGCCACGACCTCGGCGTCGAACTCGATCCCGGTGACCTCCGCGACGGTGTCCACGACCTCGCGGACGCTCGAGCCGGTCGCGGTGGAGACGTTGAGCACGGGGGGCAGCGACCGCTCCTCGAGCGCGGCGGCGGCCGCGACGTGGGCCTCGGCCAGGTCCGCGACGTGGATGTAGTCACGCACGCAGGTGCCGTCGGGGGTGGGGTAGTCGCCGCCGAAGATCAGCGGCGGCTTGCCGTCCGACAGGCGGCGGAACACCATCGGGATCAGGTTGAACACGCCGGTGTCACCGAGGTCGCTCGACCCGGCTCCTGCGACGTTGAAGTAGCGCAGCGAGGTGTGGCGCAGCCCGTGGGCGGCCGCGACCTCGCGCAGCAGCCACTCGCCGGCGAGCTTGGTGGTGCCGTACGGCGACTGTGGCCGCGTGGGCTCGTCCTCGGTGACCACGTCCACGTCCGGCTCGCCGTAGCAGGCGGCGCTGGACGACAGCACGACGGCCTCGACGCCGGCCTCGACGGTGGCGGCCAGCAGCGAGCGGAAGCCCTCGACGTTCTGCTCCCAGTAGTGCAGCGGGATCTCGACCGACTCGCCGACGGCCTTCTTCGCCGCGAGGTGGATCACCCCGGTGCACGCGTGCTCGCGCAGGGCCGCCGTGACGGCCGCGGTGTCGAGCACGTTCGCCTCGACGAGCGCCACGTCGTCAGGGACCTTCGACCGGACACCGGTCGAGAGGTCGTCGAGGACGACAACGTCGCGGCCGGACGCACGAAGCGCCCGCACGACATGTGCGCCGATGTATCCGGCTCCGCCGGTGAGCATCCAGGTAGTCATGCGCGGAAGTCTACGGACAGCGGTGATAACCGAACGTGCAGATGTCCCACGCAGCGTGAGCGCCAGCGCGGGTGGCGCGCGGCGGGGCGCTCTGCGACGGGGATGCGGCCGGCAGGGAGGTGACACAGGCAACGACGTCGAAATCGCCCCGTGAGTCCGTCTTCATGTCACGTCCACCACCGGGGAGCCCTCGTGCGCCGCTCGATCGCCGCAGCAGCTGCTGCAGTCCTGTCCATCGGAGGGCTCGCCTTCGCGCCCTCCCAGTCGTCGCAGCAGGCGACGGCCCACACCGTGTCGTTCACCGAGACCGGCTCCGCGTCGGTCCAGGGTGGCCCTCCCGGCGGCGCGAACGTCACGCCGTTCAACCCGCTCGAGCCGCAGCAGTGCGACGGGACGCCGACCGGGTACTGCGAGACGGTCCTCGTCGAGGTCGTGCAGCCGGTCGCCGACACCGACGCTGATGAGTTCGAGTTCGGGACCGGCACGTTCACCGCGACGCTGAGCCCGCAGATCGCTGCATCGGACTTCGACCTGTACGCCTACACCTCGGACGCCGACGGCATCCGGGGCGAGGAGCTCACCTTCTCGGCTGGCTTCCCGGTCCTGGACGACTGTGGCAGCACGGGCGGGGAGTGCGTGACCATCGACGTCAGCACCAGCGAGCTCAGCTCCACCAGCTACTACCTGCTCGAGGTGTACTACTTCACCTCCGCCGGGGCGTACTCGATGGAGATCGAGTACGAGCGCACCGACGGTCGCAACAGCGCCGGTGGGTTCGGCACCGCGTCGGTGTCCGGCGATGCGCCGGCCGCGAGCGCCGAGCGTGTCGACGTGACCGGTGGCTTCGAGCCGGCCGGCGACTGGAACGGCGGCGGTGACGGTCAGGAGATCGGCTCGGCCCTCGGCCAGGACCTCGAGGCCGCGTACATCGAGTACGGCGACGACACCTTCACCTTCACCATCGACGTCACCGAGCTGCTGGCCGTCGGCGGCACGCCCGAGGCCACCCGCTACGGCTGGTCCTTCGCGTACAACGGCAACGAGTTCGAGCTCGACGGCAAGTTCACCAACTACTCGCGCGGCGCCTGCGACCCGACGGCTGGCAGCTGCCCGCCGGTGCGTGACCCGGGCGTCGGCTACTTCTCGCTGCGCGGCAACTGCGCCGTCGCCGAGGGCACCAACGTGACCCTGTGCGAGGAGCTCGGCGGCGTCACCGCGACGTTCGACCCCGCCGACGGCACGATCGCGATCCCGCTGCCCGCGGCCGCCCTCGCGCCTGAGGGTGTCGCCGCGTGCGACGCCATCACCGGCTCCGCGTCCTTCATCGGCCAGTCGGTCTGGTCCGCCTCCTCGGCGTTCCTGACGATGAGCCTGTTCCCGTTCGACGACGCGATGCACTTCGTGCCGTTCGTCGTGCCGCACGCGGACGAGACACGCAGCTGCTGAGCCCGCACCACCACCACGCGACGACGCCCACCCCGCAACGGGGTGGGCGTCGTCGTGTCGGCCTATCGTTGGGGCTTCCTCGACACGCGGAGCCCGTGTGACCGCCGCCATCCACGTCACCTCGTTCGAACCGGCCGCGGGCAAGACGGTGGTCGTGCTCGGTCTCGTCGACCACCTCGCCGCCACCGCTGGCCGCGTGGGCTACCTGCGGCCGGTGCGACCTATCCCGGACGACGACAGGGCCGCGCTGGTGCGCTCCCGGCTGTCACCGGCCAGCGGGGAGGACCCCGCGGCGGCCGACGACGTCATCGAGCTGACCGGCGCTGCCGAGCTGGCCGACCTGGTGGGGGAGGGACGGACCGGGGAGCTGGTGGCGCGAGCGCTCGAGGCGTTCCACGACCTCGCGGCGCGCTGCGACGTGGTGGTCGTCGACGGCCCCGACCACACCGGCGTGGTCGGCACGGGCGACTTCGAGCTCGACGAGATGCTGATCGGTGACCTCGGCAACCCCGTGCTGGCCGTGGTCAAGGGGCACGACCGTCGGCCCAGCGCCATCGCCGACGCGGTCGCGCTCACGCACGAGCGGCTCGAGGAGATCGGCGCCACGCACCTCGGCACGGTCGTGAACCGCGTCGACGCGGAGCACATGGACGAGGTACGGGCGGGCGTCGCGGCGTCAGCCGTCCCCGTCGGCGTCGTGCCCGAGGACCAGCTGCTCGCCGCTCCGACCGCCGCCGAGGTGTTCCGTGCCATCGGCGGGACGATGGTCGACACCGGCCGTGACCACGGGGAGGTGGACGACGAGCGCCCCGTCACCGGCATCCGGGTGGGCGCGATGTCGATGCCGAACCTCATCGAGCGGCTGACCGAGGGGACGCTGGTGCTGATCCCTGCGGACCGCACGGCCGTCGTGCTGGCCACGCTCGTCGCGGACGTGACGCCGGAGATGCCGTCGGTGGCGGGCATCGTGCTGACGGGTGGCATCCCGCTCGACGAGCGCGTCCACGCGCTGGTGCGGGGCGTACGCAGCCAGGTCCCCGTGTGGGCCGTGGAGGAGGACACCTTCGTCACCGCGACCGCCGTGGCCGACGTCACCTCGACGATCCGTCCCCACCAGACGCGCAAGGTGCAGCGGGCGCTCGACCTCGTGGAGGAGCACCTCGACCTCGACGAGGTCACGGGGCGCCTCGCGACCACGCGCGTCGAGCGCGTCACGCCGCGCATGTTCGAGCGGCGCCTCGTGGAGCGCGCCGCCGGCGACATCAAGCGCATCGTGCTCCCGGAGGGGAAGGATGAGCGCATCCTGCGAGCGACCGAGATCCTCCGGGCCCGGGGCGTCGCGCAGATCGTGCTGCTGGGCCCGCCGGCGGAGGTCCGTGATCGGGCCTCGGAGCTCGGTGTGGATCTCGGGGACACGCCGATCCTCGACCCGATCAGCGACGAGCGTCTCGAGCGCTACGCAGCGCGCTACCAACAGCTGCGCGCCCACAAGGGCATCAGCCTCGACCAGGCTCGTGACCGGATGACCGACGTGAGCTACTTCGGCACGATGATGGTGCACGAGGGCGAGGCCGACGGGATGGTCTCGGGCGCGGCCCACACGACGGCGCACACGATCCGGCCGGCCTTCGAGTTCATCCGGACGCGCCCGGGCGTGGACGTGGTGTCGAGCGTGTTCCTGATGAGCCTCACCGACCGCGTGCTGGTGTACGGCGACTGCGCCGTGATCCCGAACCCCACCGCCGACGAGCTCGCGGACATCGCGATCGCCTCGGCCGGGACGGCGGCGACGTTCGGGATCGAGCCACGGGTGGCGATGCTGAGCTACTCCACGGGTGCGTCGGGCAGCGGTTCCGACGTCGAGCGCGTGCGGGAGGCCGTGGGGCTGGCGCGTGAGCGGGCACCCGAGCTGCCGCTGGACGG
>JBFGFG010000211.1:0-5081 GCA_041579655.1 Nitriliruptoraceae bacterium | reverse complement strand
GTTGCTCGCAGCATGGCTGCCTCCCGCGCGAGACCCTCCCAGCTTGCGTCCGTCAGCGGGCGGTAGGCGGTGGCCTCGACGGCGCCGTCGACGGTGCGCCACACGCCGGCCACGTGACCGTCGACGAGCAGCGTCGGCAGGACGTCGCCGTTGCTCCGGATCACCAGCGGTCGCAGGTCGTCGGGGAGCACCCGGGAGCGGTCCGCGTACGCCAGCAGCGCGTTGTCCCACATCGGTAGCAGGCGTGGTGGCGCGGGGGTGTCTCCGGGCGGTCGCGCACCGCCGGGCACGTCGAGCAGCTCCGCGCCGCCCGGTCCGGCCAGCCGTTCGATCCGGTCACCCAGCGCCGCGACGCACGGCACGATCCGCCGCTGGGGCACCAGCGCGAAGGTGGCGATGTCGGCACGGGTGGCCGGGCCGAACGCGGCGAGGTAGCGCAGCACCAGCTGCTGCAGCGCCTCGTCAGCCGCGGCGGGGTCGTCCGGCAGCTCCGGCGCCGGGCCCGCCGCGAGGTAGGTCGGACGAGCCGCGAACGACCACGGGGCGTCGCTGGGTGCCTGACGGACGGGGCCGTAGTGACGCAGCGCCCACCACAACCGGTCGCCGGGCAGCCCGCGCGCGAGCGTCCACGCGTCGGCCTCGGCGTTCGTGCGCGGCTCGCCGAGCCAGTCGACGAGCTCGGCGAGCAGCCCGTCGGCCTGCGCGACCGTGGCGCCGCTCTCGCGGAAGCGCTTGTCGCCGAGCCGTGCCGCACGCAGCGTCGGCTGCATCGCGCGGTGGAACACCGCGTGGTCCTCGGCGCGCGAGGCGTGCAGCGTCACCCGCATGAGCGTGGTCTTCACCAGCCGCCCGCTGTGGAACGCGGCGTCGACGTCCGCGAGGTCGAGCTCCGCGACGCGGCTCCACAGCGCGAGGTACGGCGAGGGCGGGTGCTGGGCCTGCAGCGCGAGCACGCGCCGGACGGCCTCCTCGACCGACACCGGCGCACGCTCCAGCAGCAGCTGACGAGCCAGCGTCGCGCGGTTCAGCTCGGCGGCGGTGAGCGTGATGCCGGCCTCCCTCCACGCTGTGGCTCAGGCCGAGTCGTCGCTGTCGTCCGAGGAGTCGTCGCTGTCGGAGGAGTCTGTCGACGGCTCCGGGCCCTCGATGGTGTCGAGGTAGACGTGCCACAGCTCGGGCAGCAGCTGCTCGCGCTGCCACGGGCGCATCCCGGCGGCGTCGGCGAACTCGTGGTGGGTGTCAGGGTCGGCGCTGACCGCGGCGTGCAGCATGCGGCTGGGACAGGCCAGCCCGGAGTCGATGCCGAGGTCCTCGGCGATCTGGCTGCGACGCCGGCGCACGGCGTCGTACGCGTCGCGCTGCTCGTCGCTCCAGCGTCGGGCGGCGGCGCGCTCCTCGGGCTCGGCGTCCTCACCGATGACCTGGGCGCGGAACAGCTCGTCGGCGTGCTCGCGGACCGGCCCGCGGCGACGCTGCGGGTCGCGACCCACGAGCTCGTCGGGTGAGCTCGCCGGCTTGAGCGCGAGGTCGAGCAGCGTCTTGTCGTGGATGAGGCGGTTCGGCGCGATGTCCTCCTCGCGACAGATCGCCTCGCGTGCGTCCCACAGGGCACGCAGCACCGATCGCTGGGCTGGCTCGAGGCGCCCGGAGCCCTTGACCTTCTCCCAGTGACGGCCGTCCACGCGGGTGCCGTCGATGGTGGCCTGCAGCTCCTGGAGGTACCAGCCGTGGCGACCGGCCTGGTGCAGCCGCTCCTCGAGGTCGCGCCACAGCTGCGGCAGGAAGAACACGTCGCCGGCGGCGTACTCGATCATCCCCTGCGACAGCGGGCGCTTCTCCCAGTCAGCGCGCTGGTACTTGCTCTTGTCCGCGGTGAGCTCGATGTCCAGCACGGTCGAGAGCAGGTCGCCCAGCCCGATCGGTAGGCCCAGCAGCGCAGCGGCGATCGCGCTGTCGTGCAGCTGGGGCATCTTGACGCCGAGCGACTCCATCGGGGCGAGGTCGTTCTCGAGCGCGTGCAGCACCACCACGCGCTCGTCGCACATCTCGGCGAGCGCGACCGGGTCGGGCACGGCGAGGGGGTCGAGCAGGACGCAGGCGCCCGCGTCACCGATCTGCACCAGCGCCGCCTTGCGGTGGTAGCGGTGCGAGTCGGCACGCTCGACGTCCACGCCGATGACCTCGTCGGTCACCATGGCGAGGGCGGACGCGAGGTCCGATGGGTCGTCTACGAGCTTGATGGGTGCGGACACGTCTCACCGAGGGCGCGGGGCTACCGTCGGGGCAGCCTACGCCCACCCGCCACGGTCTCCCGTCCTCTCGGACGGCACCGTGTCCCGCCCGGAAGACTGACGTGGTCCATCGACTGCTGTGCGTGCACCCCCACCCCGACGACGAGTCGATCGCGTGCGGCGGTCTGATCGCGCGCTCCGTCCAGGCCGGTCACGACGTCCACGTGGTGACCTGCACCGGCGGTGAAGAGGGCGAGAACCAGTCGGGGATCGACCTCGGCGGGCTCGAGATGCTGGACGTGCGCCGCCAGGAGATGGCCGACGCGATCGTCGCGCTCGGCTCGCCCACGCACCACTGGCTCGGCTACCGCGACAGCGGCATGGTGGACACCGCCGCCAACGCCCACGCCGAGTCGTTCCACGGCGCCGACCTCGACGAGGCCGCCGCACGCCTGGCCGCGATCGTGCGCGAGGTGCGTCCCGAGGTCGTGGTCTCGGACGACGAGAACGGCACCTACGGCCACCCCGACCACGTCAAGGCGCACGCCGTGACCAACCGCGCGCTCGAGCTCGCGGCCGACCCGGACGCCGCGCTTCCGGGCGAGCCGTGGCGCGTCGCGAAGCGCTACGTCCACACGTTGGCGCGCGAGCGGCTGCTGGCGATGCACCGCACGCTGCTCGCTGCCGGCCTCGCCAGCCCGTTCGGCGACGCCGAGCTCTCCAGCGTCGAGGACGTGCCGTTCGGCGCGCCGGCCGAGCTCGTGACCGCGACGGTGGACGTCTCGGACACGCTCACGGTGAAGCAGGCCGCGATGGCCGCGCACCGCAGCCAGATCGGGCCGGACTCGTTCTTCCTCAACACGCCGCCAGAGCTCGGGCCGAGCATGTTCGCGTTCGAGGACTACACGTTGCTGGTCGGTGAGGCGTCACCGGGGCCGGACGGGCTCGAGCACGACCTGTTCGCGGGCCTGGACGGTGCTGCGTGATCCCGACCGAGCCGATCACCGACGAGCAGTTCCGTCGAACCATGGCGTGGTTCGCCACGGGTGTGTCGGTGATGACGTCGCTGGACACTGGCGGGCAGCCGCACGGGATGACCGCCAACGCGGTGTCGTCGGTGTCGCTGGAGCCACCGCTGGTGCTGGTGTGCGTCGCGCGTGACGCCTCGATGGCGCAGGTCGTGCAGCAGGGCCGGGTGTTCGCGCTCTCGTTCCTCAGCGCTGGCCAGCAGCCGCTCTCGGACCACTTCGCCGACCCCGCCCGCGGCTACGGCGTGGTCGAGTTCGACGGTGTCGGCACCTCGTCGGGCGTCACCGGCTCGCCGCTGCTCGACGACGCGGCGGCGTGGATGGACTGCGAGGTCCACGACGTGCTGCCGGGCGGCGACCACCTGATCGTGGTCGGCCGGGTGGTGGGCGCCACGATCGGTGACGCCGGCGACGCGCTGCTCTACACCCCCAACGGCTACGACCGCTGGTCCGCCGCGGGCTGAGCCGCGCCTGCGCCGAGCCCGGGCACAGGGCTCAGACGGTGCCGAACAGCCGGTCGCCGAAGTCGCCGAGGCCCGGGACGATGTAGGCGTTCGCGTCGAGCACCGGGTCCACGCCGCCCACGACGATGTGACCGTCGCTGGGCAGCGCAGCCGAGACGACCTCGAGGGCGTCGGTGGTCGCGACCACCGACAGCACGGTGACTCCGGCCGCTCCCTGCACCCTGAGCTCCGCCACGGCCGCCGCGGCGGAGCCGCCGGTCGCGAGCATCGGCTCCAGCAGCAGCACCCACCGGTCGGTGAGGTCGGGGACGTTGTTGTAGTACTGCGTGGGCAGCTTGGTGTCGTGGTCGCGCGCGAGCCCGATCATCCCGACCGCGGCATCCACGACGTCCAGCACGCCATCCAGCAGGCCCAGCCCGGCGCGCAGCACCGGGACGGCCACGACCTCGTGGGTGAGCCGCACGGTGGCTGCGTCACCCAGCGGCGAGGTCACCGTGCCGGACGTGACCGGCATGTGCTGCAGCGCAGCCGTGGCGAGGTGGCCGCCCAGGCGCCGGGCGGCGACGCGGAAGGCGTCGGTCGAGGTGGCCACGTCACGCAACGCGGCCAGCTGCATCGCAGCGGCGGGGTGGTCGACGATCAGGACGTCGGGCACGGGTGCTCCAGCTCGGCAGAGGGCGCCCGTAGCCTACGTCCCACCCCGTCCGGGGTCGGAGCCGCCAGGAGGCCGCGTGTCGCCACGTCATGGGCTGCGCCCGCTGGCAGCGCTGCTGCTGGTGGCCGTGCTGGCCGTCGGCTGCACCGGGGCAGGGGACGAGCTGCCCTCCCCGGAGCCGTCCCCGACGCCCGACCGCGTCGTGGTCGACGAGGGCGACCGCATCGCGGTCGTGATCGGACCGCCCTCACGCGTCCCGACCGGCGAGGCCGCCGCGCTCGAGTCCGCGGCAGCGGCGCTCGACCTCGACAGCCCGGGCCTGGAGGACGTCGCCGAGGTCCGCGTGCTGCGCGCGACCGCGGACGAGTTCGTCGCGGACCTCGTCGAGCTCGTGGTCACGGACGGCTACGACGTGGTGTGCGTGGTCGGCACCGGCACCGCTGCGCTGCTCGACGCGGTCGCGCGCGTGCATCGCGCCACGCGCTTCTGCGGCACCGACACCACGATCGACACGCCGCCGGCGAACGTCGCGGTGGTCGGCCCCGACACGCTGGGTCTCGCCGAGCTCGCGGCCGCTGCGGTCACCGGCAGCCCGTCGCCGGTGGCGCTCGTGGCAGGTAGCACGGTCGGGCCTCTGGCGTCGGTGCGTGAGGCGTTCGAGAAGGCGCTCGGCCCGGGGCCGGTCATCGCGCCCCCCGAGCCG
>JBFGFG010000210.1:0-5108 GCA_041579655.1 Nitriliruptoraceae bacterium | reverse complement strand
GAACCAGTACTCCACGACGCCCGCGCGCTCGTACAGCCGACGCTTGTGGATCAGGTCGATGCGCCTCGTGGACGGCGACGACACCTCGACCGCGATCTCGGGCACCAGGCCCATGGGCGGTGCCACGTCCGGTCCGAGCTGCTGCGCTTGGTCGCGGTTGTAGATCACGAGGTCCGGCTGGACACAGGTCCGGTCGTCCACGAACACGTCGACCGGCGCGAACAGCATCAACCGGTCTCCGACAACGGACCGGAGCGCGTCGTACAGCTTCGCCAGCGCGACCTGATGGCCGGGCATGGGTGCGGGTGTCACGAACAGCTCCCCGTCGATCAGCTCACGCCGCTGACCGTCGTCGGGGATGGCGTGCAGCTCGACCACCGTCATGCCGCTGGCCACCGCGAGGTCCGTCACCGTCCGCTCCTGCATCGGCGTGCTCCTCACCCTGCCTGCACCCAGCCTACGAACGCCGGCTCGATCTGGGAAGGCTGTGGACCGTCCCGTCACCTCACCGGCGCGGTGCGGTTGCTGGTGTCGCCGCCGACGACGAAGCCGATGGCGCCACCGGGACCGCTGTCGGCGTCGAGGTGGACCACCTCTCGGGCCACGTCGCGCACCTCGCCGAGGAAGTCCTCGTGCGCGCCCTTGGCAGGGTCCTCCCGCGTGCCGGTGGCGTGCACCACCAGCAGCGCCGCCTCGCGGCCGTCCTCCTTCACGCGCAGCACGCGACCGAGCCGCTGCACCATCTGCCGTCGGCTGCGGAACGCGGCCAGCACGATCGCGACGTCGGCCTCGGGCACGTCCACGCCCTCGTCGAGCACCCGAGGCGCCACGACGCACTGGAGGTTGCCGTTGCGGAACTGCGCCATGCGGATGCGGCGCCGCTTGGTGTCGAGCTCGCCGTGGATCTCCTCCGCGGCCACGCCCGCGGCGACCAGCACCTTCGTGGCCTGCTCGGCCTGCTCGACGGTGTCGGTGAACACCAGCGTGCGGCGGTCCAGCAGCGCCGGCGCGACGATGCGCACCACGTCGAGCTTGCCGGCCGCCTGCGCGGCGACGTCGCGACGCCCCCGCAGCGCCGCGAGGAACGCCCGCGCGTCGGACACCTCACGGGACGCACGCCCGGGCGGTGTGCCGGCGTTCGAGCCGACGACGGCGGCCGCCCGCGCGATCATGTCCAGCGGGTTGCGCGGCCATCCCTGCGCCAGCAGCGCGCCACGCAGCTGCTTGACGCGTGCGTCCGCGGCGTCGTAGGCCACCTGCTCGTGGTCGTCCAGCGAGGTGCCTGCGAGCCCGACGCGGAACGGTGCGATGACCCCGTCACGCTTCGCGTCGGCGTAGCCGTAGCGGTGCACGATCCCGCCGAAGTACGGGCCGAGCACGTCGATCAGACCGTCGTCGGAGCGCTCGTACGTCGCGGTCAGCGCCAGCCGCATCTGGAACGCGTCACGCAGCGCCGCGCCCCACGTCGGGGCCCCGTACCGGTGCGCCTCGTCGGCGACCAGCAGCCCCAACGCGCCCGGCGGCAGGTCCACCTCGACGGCGGCAGCGCTGTGTGGCGTGGCGATCAGCACGTGGTTGTCGTGCAGGTCATCGTCCCCGCCACCGCCCAGCCGGCCGATGCGCGCGCCGGAGATGAAGCGGCGCAGCTCCTTGCCCCACTGGTCCTGCAGGTCCAGCGTCGGCACCAGCACCATCGCACGCCCGCCCCGCGCCAGCGCAGCCCGCACCGCTGCGACGGCCAGCCGCGTCTTGCCCGCGCCGGTGATCGCCTCCACCACGCCGCGGCAGCCTCCGCCGACCCAGGTCCCGAACGCGTCGATCTGCCAGTCGCGCAGCTCGAGCCCCTCCAGTGGCCGGGTCGCGTCCACGGGCACGGCCAGACCACCGGACCCGTCGTCACCGCGACCGGCCGCGGACGCACCGTCCATCGCTCGCACCGTGCGGCGGTCCACCTCGACGTCGGCACCGAGCCGCCACACGGGGCGGCCCAGCACCTCACCGCGCTCGAAGCGTGGGTCGCGGGCGAGCGCCTTCGTGACCGGACCACGCGACGCGCCCGGGCCCAGGCGCGCGCGGGCGCCAGCGACGACGTCCTTCTCGGCCAGGCCGTCGGCCTCGCCCTCGAGCAGGTCGATGAGCACCTCGGTCAGCCCCACGCCCACCTCCGTCCGCCGGTCACGCGCCGCCCGGTGCGACCGCGCCCTCGCAGGATGCCGGGCCGCTGTGACACGCGGCGTCAACACTCCCCAGCCAGCGTCGCCCGGGCCGGGTCACGCGAGCTCGCGCAGCGCCACCACACGGTGGTCGGGCACCGCCGGCGCGTCCGCCGGGACCACGGCATCATCGGGCGCGATCCACACCGTGTCGGCCCCGTACGCAGCGCCCGCCGCGATGTCGGTCGCGAGCTGGTCGCCCACCATCACCACGTCCTGCGGCCCGGCCGGCTCGGCGCCCTGGACGGCGGCCTTGCCCACGGCGAGCCGCAGCAGCGCCGGGTCGGGCTTGGCGACACCGACCTCCTCCGAGCTCGCGATGCCGTGCACCACGCCCGTCAGGCCGGCAGCCTCCAGCCGCTGCGCCTGCACCTGCGCGAAGCCGTTCGTCGCCACCACCACGCGGGCGCGGCGGGCGAGCCACCACGCCGCCTCGGGCGCGCCGGGCAGCGTCACCACGGAGCTGCCGAACGCCGTCACGTACGCGTCCGAGATCGCCGTCACGTTCCCGGACGCGGAGGTCACGTCCAGCACGCGCAGCGTGTCGACCCAGCGCTGCACCCGCAGCGTCGCAGCGTCCGTGCGGCCCTCGCGGTACGCGACCCACGCGGCGGCGTTGATCCGCACGTAGGCGTCCACGGCCGGCTCGTCGTCCGGCAGCCCGAACGCCGTGAGCGTCTCGGCCACGGCAGCGCGCTCGCACGCGTCGTGGTCCAGCAGCGTGTCGTCGAGGTCCAGCAGCACCACGGCCTGGTCGAGCCTTGGTCCCGCCGGCGGACGCGCCCGCCGCACGGCCACCTCGACCTTGAGGCAGCGGTCCTCGACGTAGGCGCGGCGCGCGTCGGTGACGACGGCGCGCGCCTCGTCGGACGCCAGCCCCTGCTGCATCCAGACGGCGCCGACGTCCTCGCGCGCGACCGCGTCCCGAGCGACGCCCGCGAGGTGCTCCGGCCGCCGGAAGACGTCCACCACGTCGATGCGACCCGGCACGGAGGCGAGGTCCGGGTAGGAGCGCTCGCCGAGCACCTCGTCCACCGTCGGGTTCACCGGGACGATGGTGAAGCCCGCGCGCTGCAGCGCCACCGCGACGCCGTGGCTCTCGCGCATCGGGTTGGCCGACAGACCGACCACGGCGATGCGCCGCATGCCGGCGAGCGACAGCTCGACCGCGTCGTGCAGGTCGATGCGAGGGGTCGCGACGGTCACGGGCGCTCCTGGTCGAGGGTGGTGGCCAGGGCGGCCAGCCGGGTCATGTCCACGACGGCGCGCACGACGAGCTCGCTGTCCTCGACCGTGACGTCCTGCAGCTCCATGCCGGCCGGCGGGTGCGGGACCAGCTCGGTCAGCCCGGCGCCGAGGATGCTGCCCAGCGGCGGCGGCGCGACGGGCACGCTCAGCACCACGCGACCGTCGACGACGCGCACCTTCACGGTCACGCTCGCCACGCCGAGCACGAGCCGCAGCCGGCCGCGGGAGATGTCGACCCGCAGGCCGGTCACGCCCAGCTGCGACGAGATCGCCCGGGCCGTGATGCGCGCCACCACGTGGCCGGGGTCGTCGCCGCCGGCGGTGGTGAGCTCGGCGTGACGCACGGACAGACCGTTGGGCAGGGTGCAGCGCTCGACCTCGACCCGGCCCGCGGGGATGACCTCGTCGCGCAGACCCAGCAGCACCGGCAGCGGCTCGCCCACGACGGTCACGCGCGCGACGCCACCGAGCGCGTCGGTGATCGCTCGCTCGACCTGCGCGATGCCGTCGGCCAGCATCGCCTCGGCGCGGGTGCCGACGACGCGGCGACCGACGACGACGCCCCCGACCACGAGGGCGGCGACGACGACGACGAGGATCACGGGCCACACGTCGGCGCGCTCCTGGGGGATCCGGTCAGGCGGGGGGTGGCAACGTACGCGCCCGTTGCGGCCGGACTACCGTCGAGGGCCGTCGATGAGGAGCACCAGCCGTGGCCAGGGTCGGGATGCCGAGCAAGTTCGTGTTCGTGTGCGTGAACCAGCGCCCGGACGACCACCCGCGACCGTCCTGCGCGCCGCGCGGGTCGGCCGGGGTGTTCGAGGCGATCCGTGAGGAGACCGGCCGCCTGGGCATGGTCGACATCAAGATCGTCGCCAGCGGGTGCCTCGAGCCCTGCATGGTGGGGCCGGCCGTGTACGTCGCGCCGGACGACGTCTGGTACGGCGGCGTGACCGTCGAGGACGTGCCGAAGATCGTCAAGGAGCACCTCCAGGACGGTCAGCCGGTCGAGTTCCTGCGCATCGGCGAGCCCGAGTTCGCGCTGTCACCGCTGGCAGGACGCAGCGATCTGCCGCCCGGGATGATCCCGCCCGCCTGACGAACGACACCGCCTCACGGGCACAGGGGCAGGCAGCCTGCATGATGTCGTTGTCCGCACGGCCGTCTCGGACCCTCAGGAGTGACCATGGATCTGCGCACCATCGGCGACGTGAAGGTCTCGGCCGTCGGGCTCGGCTGCATGCAGCTGTCGCTCACACCGGACGAGCCGGCGCGTGATGACGCCATCCGGGTCATCCACGAGGCGCTCGACGCCGGCATCACGCTGCTGGACACGGCCGACGCATACGCGCCCGGCGGCGTGATGGGTCACAACGAGTCGCTGGTGGCGGACGCGCTGGCCTCGTGGTCGGGCGACCCCGACGACGTGCTGGTTGCGACCAAGGGCGGTCACGTGCGCACCAGCACCGGCGGCTGGGACGTCGACGGTCGCCCGCAGCAGCTGCGCGACGCGTGCGAGGCATCGCTGCGTCGGCTCGGCGTCGAGGCGATCGGGCTCTACCAGCACCACCGTCCCGACCCGGACGTGCCGTACGCCGAGACGCTCGGTGCGCTCAAGGAGCTGCACGACGAGGGCAAGGTCCGCAT